>QIDN01000375.1 GCA_003229345.1 Nitrospirota bacterium
TGCCCTGTAACACGGTTTTGTCCGAGGCCGCGAGAATCAGAATACCGGTCAACACCGGCCCCACGCAGGGGGTCCAGCCCATGGCGAACGTAGCTCCAAACAGAAAATACCCGGCCAGGGTTGCGGCGGGGGCACTTTTGAATTCGGCTCCTGAAAATCCCTTGCCGGCCAAAGTCATGATGCCGAAAAGAATAATGAGCACGCCACCCCAGAAGGTCAGGGAATCCAGGTAGTCGCGCAAAATACTTCCCACTAGGCTGGCCGATGCCCCCATCACCACAAACAGGGATGCCAATCCACAAAAAAAGGCGAACGAGTTGAGCGTCATCCGCCCCCGGCTGGTCTGGGCGGTAATCGCAAAGTAGGCCGGCAGGATGGGTAAGGTGCAGGGAGATAGGAAACTGAACAGACCGGCCAGCAGTGATAGCAGGGCCAATACCAGAATCCCGGATTTTGGGAGTGTGGATTCCGGTTCGAATGGGTTGAACGCAGTAGCGGGACCGGTTTCGGCGGTAGACTCTGAAGTTCCCGTCGATCCGCCGAATAAATTTCCGCCGGGAGCGGGAAGACTTGAGGGTTGGTTTTGCGCCCGTGTGTTGGGAGAAGTGGAAGCTTCTTGAAACGCTTTCGGCGCCTTACTACTGACACAGCGGAACCCAACATCCGATGCTCCCTGATCGGGATTGGCATACTGGCGGTACCCGGCCCGCGCAAACTCTTTCAGTACTTTGTCATAAAATTCACCGGGGAAATGCCCGATGTCGGAAACGGAGGTTCCCCTAATCACTTTGTAACCTTGATTGAAATCGTCAAACTGAAACGGGTTGTCGGGATAGGGAACGTAGCCCCCATCGACCCATTCCCAGGCATTGCCGATCAAATCCTCCACGCCTTCGGGGTTGGCTCCCTTGGGGAAAGCGCCGACTTTGGACAGAGGGACTTTGGAGCCTATTTTATTGGGAAGGTTGGCGCGATCGCGTTCAAACGCATTTCCCCAAGGGTAGGCGTCCCCTTTGGTGCCGCGCGCGGCCCGTTCCCATTCTTTTTCGGTAGGCAGGCGCTTATCCGCCCATTGGCAAAAATTGGCGGCATCGAACCAGGTCACCCAAATCACCGGGTGATCGCCTTGGCCTTCGGGAAATTGAGTTTTTTGCCAGTCCCTGGGTGGCGCGTAATAACCGAGCTTTTCGATCATGACTTTGTATTCGGGATGGGTGGGGAGGTTTTCCAGGAATTTCTGGTACCGGCGATTCGTCACTTCAAACCGGTCGATGTAAAATCCCTTGAGGAACGGTTTCTGTTCGGGATGCGCGTCCTGGTACAGGGGTTTGGGAATACCCATAGAAGCGTTCAACCCGGATGTATCTATTTGGTTGGTTCCGAACACAAACTGTCCTGCGGGAATAAAAATCATATTCCCTTCCAGCGGATTGTCCGGTCCGTTCTCATGAGCCCAAGAGAGCATTGGAGCGCTACACGTCACGAGGGCTCCCAAGGCCAGCGCCCTTTAAATTTTCAGCACGGTGATTTTTGATTGTTTTTGCATGGCGAGGGTTGCGGTGCTTCCGCAGCTTTCTCGGGGGTTGCAAGCAGTTGATCAAAATAGAGAAGGGTTTTGGGGGCCATCCAGTTTTCCGCTCCGTTTAAAACGCCGATAATTTTGCCCTGGGGGTCGATCAAAAACGTTGTGGGTAGGCTAATCACACCAAACTGGTTACTGGCTTTCAGTTTGGGGTCCAGCCCGACGGGGAAGGTGAAATTCTGTGCCTGAATATAAGGTTCAACCACCTGCGCCCCAAAAATATCGTTGGAAACGGCAATCATCGCGAAGTTTCGTTTGTTGAATTTCCGGTACAGTGACTCTAGCGACGGCATTTCCACTTTACAGGGTCCGCACCAGGTGGCCCAGAAATTGACTAGCAGATATTTCCCCTGGTAATCTTTCAGCGCCAACTCATGGCCGTCGAGGGAGGGTATGGAAAATTGAGGCGCGTTAACCTGCAGGTCTTCGCCCGCAAAGGACGGGGCGGCCAGTATCAGGCCTACAACCCAAATCCAAAAAAGGATTTTCGGGCCCGATGGGGTTCCAATAGATATTCGATTTAGCTGGGTAGGCATGGGGCTTCAGGGTTCAACGCGATTCATGAAAATCAAACTGCAATTTCATGGGCCGGATTATTCAACCGATTCGATACACCGGACCATTGGGATGGCTTTCTTCAACGCGCGCTCGATGCCCATTTTAAGGGTCATGGTAGAACTGGAGCAGGAACTGCAAGCGCCAATCAAGCGCAACTTGACAACTCCGTCTTCAATATCCACCAACTCGACATTACCGCCATCCTGCATGAGTTGTGGACGAAGGGTTTCGAGGACTTCTTCGACTTCCTCTTTCATTTCATCCACCACAATAAGCCCCTCAATACATTGTTAAAATATCACTCGCCGACCAAGGCTTCCTTCTTAGACAAGAGTTCCTCTTTGGTTTCTACATGCTCCGGGTCCTTCGGAATGCAGTCCACCGGACACACTTCCACGCACTGGGCGTCTTCGTACCAGCCGACACATTCCGTACATTTTTCCCAGTCTATCACATAGATTTCATCGCCCTCGGTAATTGCTTCGTTGGGGCATTCCGGCTCGCAGACCCCGCAATTCACACAATCTTCATTAATCAGTAAGGCCATGCCATATCTCCTTCAATAAAACAGAGTCTCTGTTTTATGGGCTATAGATGAACTTTTTCAAACGAGCTGCTCTCAGGTTTCCATTCAAAAAATGCCTGATCCCTGATTTGCTTATTATACACCGAGATGACCAGATAACGGGCATCCGGGTAAGTCGGTTCGTTGTCGAACAGGGCCATCCGCTTATCCTCTTCCGAAAAATACGCGTCGTGCTCCGGATGCGAGTGATAAAACAGCTTGATCACCAAGCCCTGCTCTTGCGCCTGCTTCATGATCCTCATCAATTCCCGGGGGTCAATGTAGTAAGCGGTGCGTGCGTCCCGTATGTAAGTTTTGGGGTCCTGCTCGTGCAACTGGTTCTGAATATTCGTGCAACGAAAAATCTGATCGTTTTCCGGATGGTCCGGCTTGCCGATCACGATCCCGCAACATTCGTCAGGATACTCTGCCAAAGCGTGTTCCCGCGCTTCCGTTAATTTGTCGTCAGCTAAGGAAATCATTGGATTCGTGTCTATTTTGAAACGTGGGAGGCAGGTTTGTCAACGGGTTTCTAAAGATTGTCTGCCCATCACTGGAAACGAACGATAATCTCTTATAACGCATTGTCTATCGAATATTCCGGGGGATCAAACGTGGGTGCGTACTACCAGATCGTGTTCCACGGTAATCTGGCAGGCCAAGCGCAGATTGGGATTTTTTTTCAAAGCTTTGGCTAGATTCTTGTTCTCCACCTCGTTGCGCTCCGGAACCTGGCCGGAGACGATCTCCACCCGGCAAGAGGCGCACAGGCCCCGCCCCCGGCAGTTCAATAGCTTGAAAATATGAGCATAAATGCCGAGTTTGGCCGCGATGGCCGCCTCCCGGAGGTTAGCTCCGGGTTCTACCTTCAGGGTTCGATTGTGGTTTTCAAAATTGATTTCTAGCATGCTTCCACCTGTACATAGTTGCCCAAAGCGCCTTTGCCCCAATATCCGTGAAACGCACTTCCCGCCGTCGAGCAGACAGTGGTCATATGAACAAACTGGGAAGCCCCTGTTTCCGTTTTCAGGACGCCGACTTGGGAATAGGGGGGAATTTTGCCTCCGCAATTAGCGCATTCCACCGAATACTGCTCGCAGAGCGATAGCAGGCAGGAGGCGCAAAATACCGGATCGAAGACATGAACCTCCTGACGGTCAAATTCAACTACCGTGGGAAGTTGGGAGACTTCAGTTCCGCATTCAGAGCAGAGGGTCGTTTGAGAGTTTTTAGAGACGACGGTTGGCTTCATGATCCTGGTGTGCGCGTCCAAAATGCCCATTATATAAAGGGGGCATTGTACACCAAGGGGGATCAGTTGATGCAAACTTTTCTCATGGTATCGAAATTGTCGAGGATCGTGCCTGCGCCTTTGACGATGGTGAGCAGGGGTTCATCGGGAATGAAGGTTTTGAGGTTGGTGGCTTCTTCGATCAGTTTGTCGAGGCCGCGGATCAAGGCGCCGCCGCCGGTGAGGTAGATGCCGTTGGAATAGATGTCTGCCGAAAGCTCCGGCGGGGTTTTTTCCAGAGCCCGCATTAACACGGTGATGATGGCGGAAATCGGTTCTTTCATGGCTTCGCGGATTTCCTCATCGTTGATGACGATGGAAGTAGGGATTCCGGTTTTAACATTCAGCCCGCGAACTTCGGTGGTGAGCGCAGGTTGTACCGGGTAAGCGCTTCCAATCTGGATTTTGACCCGTTCGGCTTCAAAAATTCCGATATTTAGATGATGCTGTAATCGCATGTACCGTAAAATGGATTCGTCGAGCTCGTCGCCGGCTACCCGTATGGACTCGCCATACGCGATGGCCGACAGGGAAGTGACTGCCACGTCGGTGGTTCCCCCGCCGATATCGACGACCATGTTGCCTTCCGCTTTATGGACCGGAATGCCTACGCCGATTGCTGCGGCCATCGGTTCCTCCACGAGATGAACTTCCCGGACGCCCGCCATGGTGGCCGCATCAATAACTGCCTTTTTTTCCACTTGGGTGATACAGGTGGGAATGCCCACAACCATGCGAGGCTTGATGAAGCGGTAGTTCTTGAGAATTTTCTGGATGAAGTACTTGATCATCGTATTGGTGATCTCGAAATCAGCGATCACCCCGTCTTTCATAGGCCGGATGGTTTTCAGCTTGCTATGAGTCCGGCCGTACATTTGCTTGGCTTCCAGGCCTACAGCGACTGGTTCTCCATAGCCGTGGCCATTATTATTGCTGACCGCCACCACCGAGGGCTCGTTTAGGACAATCCCCTGGTTTTTGACATAGACCAGCGTGTTGGCTGTGCCCAAGTCCATAGCTACGTCGGATACGAAATAATCGGAAAAATTTTTGAAAAAATTCTTAACCATGGACGCTCTCTTCAGGTTGAGTGGTTCTGGCCCAGGAGGTTTCAATCAATTCCCTCAAATCGCTTCCATCAGCGGGAAAGGAAGCCATTCCATATTCGAATTCCAACTCTATCTTGGTTTCTTCCAAGGTAAGGGAAATCCGGGATAAGGCTTCACGGACGGAATATTCGAGTTCGTGGGTTTCCTGTTCGTTGATGCCCATCAGTATTAGAACCAATCCTTCATCAGAATGTCTCACGAATATTTTCAGAGGATCAATCTTATCGGACAGGTATGTGATAATCTGATCCAGAAGGAGGTCGGATCTCTCCTGACGCTTTTCCTTAAAAAGGGTACCTGCATTTTCAATGCGTATGGACATGACCGATGCCGGACTGTTTCTCTTGATGATTTCGGCTTCGAAGGCCTTCACATGCACGGGTAAAAAATGTTGAGAAGACTGTGGCGTCGTTTCACTCCGATTTAAAATAAGCTCAGGTTGCGGTGGGGTGTTCCTTTGGTCCAGTGCCGAAGCAACAAAGTTGGTCATGAGCGTTAAACGATCCATGTCCGGTTGTTTCAGGCCGTTGCGCGCGCGGGTGGCGCAGACTACCAGGCCCAGCATTCGTTTTTCGTTAGCGATGGGGGCGGCCATGACCGATCCGAAGGATACCGAAGGTTCGTCCTCGGAAAAGACAATCCAGGGATGGTTCAGCGTGTTGGGAACCAGCATGGGTTGGCCACTGTCCAGGCAGGCCCCGCAGATTCCAGTTCCGGACGCTACGGTTAAGGACTTCAGGCCCTGGCCCCAGCCTTTGCTATGGGTGATCCGCCCGGTGCCATCGCTTTCAAACCAGATGACTGCAGTGGCGTCGCACTGAATCAGGGAACGTGGGATATGCAGAAACCGTTCGCTGAGTGCTTTGCGGTGCGGGGAATCGTTGAGAAATCGGCACCATTTCATCATTTGCTGAAAGTCGGCAGGTTCGCCTTCGATCCAGTTGGGAGTTTTCTTTTCAAGGCTCAAGTACCAGGCCATTTGATCGGCAAAGCCACTAATCAGTTTCTGGAGCTTCGGAGTAAAACTGTAATTCTCTTTGGAGTCGACGACCAGAACACCTTCCAGTTCACGACGCACTACAGGGACGACCATGAGACCCTTGATTTCCTCCGGTTGGGAATACCACTCCAGATGGGAAGCATCGGCTCCCGCAAAATCATCAATGCGGGTATCCCTGTGCAGAGCCACCTGGCCCAACAAACCTTCTCCAATGGCAAACGTCGCATCGGTTTTTAAATGAGAACTGAGAGTTAGATTAGAACGTAACTTTAAAGTACCTTCCTCAAGATTGACCGTGTAGAGAGCGGTGGTGAAAGCGTCCGCGACATTACTGGTCAGTTCAATCAGGTTTGTGAGGGCATTTTTGGAGGACATAGGATATAAAGACTTCGGGCTCAAATCGTTCGATTTTTAAAAATAAACACCGGTCCACTCAAAGTGTGCCCGCTTGCAGTGGATCCGCGCAATTCACCAAAAACCATGACGGGGCGGTGTGCCGACTCCACCTGAAACGGATGGTGGCGACGGATCAACCCTCCTCTGGAATGTGATGGGAAGAAAAACTCTTTCAAAATAAACATTTTAAAGGGTGTTACAGCAGGTGTCAATCTTTTTGGGGTCGGTAAAGCCCTCTATTTACGTGAGTTTCGCTAACAGGGGGTTTAACAATTAAACTCCTTGACAGGGGTGGGGAGCGGTTACTATACTTCAACCTTCTTTTTAAGGGTTTCCCGACCTGAGAGGAAAAATTTGGGCTGATAGCTCAGTTGGGAGAGCATCGGCCTTACAAGCCGAGGGTCACAGGTTCGAGCCCTGTTCAGCCCACCATTTTTTTCTTCTCCTGCCCGGAGGGGGAACTGGCTGGCCGGTAACGTCCAGAGAAAACTCTTGGGTCGCAATACACGGTTTTTAATTTACCAGCGGCGGTTCGCCGCCCGGGCAAGGCCCGGAGCAAATTTTGCAGAGGCGTCAGGGCACGATCCCACAAGTTACCTTCGCCAGCAAAGTTGTTAAAAGTTGCCTGCGGAGGTACTCCGCCTTGCAAAACAAACCTGCTTGGGGGAAAATGCTTCCTTAAACACCACGACCGCGGGGTCGTAGTTCAGTTGGTTAGAACGCCGGCCTGTCACGCCGGAGGTCGCGAGTTCGAGTCTCGTCGGCCCCGCCATTTTTTGAGTTAGCCCACCCCGGCTAGCTCTTTTTTTATTTGGAAAGCTTAATAGTCCAGTCTCCTGCGTCAATCAATTCATTTTGCGGATTTCCACGGAGGCGTAGGTATAGTTGTCCGGGCCGGCGGCGCAATTGGAGGTGATCCAGAATGGGTGTTTTCCGTCAGGTGTTGCCGCCGATCAGGAAAATAATTCCTGCGGTGACGAGGCCGATGAGAACTGCACGCAGGCCCGACCACAGCCAGAACGTGCCGCTGATCCGTCCCAGAAAAATTCCCAGAAACAGAATCGCCAGAAAAGAAAAGGCGATGCCGGTTTCCAACGGCCCCAGCGGCAGGGGTAAACCCATTCCCGCTTCTTCCAGCCACAAGGGAGCGATGATGAACAGGGAGATTAAAAACGGCGACAGGCCATTGATCGCGGCGATCACCCAGGGGGTGATCTGGCTGGCTTTACCGTAGTCGGACCCTTCCAGCGGTGCTACCAGTGATTCTTCGAGTTCCTTCAGTTCCTTTTTTCGTTCTTCTGTTTCGCTGAGAAGGGCGCTGGTGAACCCGCTGATGCCCAAAGCAACCGCCGCCCCCAGGCAGGCGCTGATGGCGACGACCAGGGGTACTTCTCCGCCGGTGTAAAATCCGAGAAGGATTCCGAGCATGGTCAACGCGCCGTCGAATCCGTTGGTGACGAAGTAGCGGCGCGCGATCTGTCCTGCCTGGCTGAGTTTCCACAGCGACCGGATTTGTCGGATCAATGGCATGGGGTCATTTTATTGGGTGGTAATGAAATTAGAAAGGAGATCGTTACGCAACGTTGTCACCCTTCGACAGGCTCAGGATGACAACTCTATTCGGAAGAAGCCGGTGGGCTGCCTTCCGCTTCCACTTCGTCGACACTGTGAATGGTGCCGCCCATTTTTTTGATGGCCTGGCCGATTTCTTCGAAGCGGATATCCTCTCCTTCAATCACCACAATAACGCTCTCGGTATTTTCGTCGACTTCCTCCACCCGGAGATTCACCCGGTACCCCGGATCGAGGTCCGCCAGGGTTTGGGAAAACTCCAGCGCACCGGGTTGATGTGGTTTCAACACATCTAGAAGAATGCGTTTTACGATGGCCATTTTTTGTTCGTTCTCCAACAGGTTTGCAGAGTCATTAGTGATACAATTGGAGTGTCTCCGGCGTTGGCAGACCAAGGTATCCGATTATAACCTAAATTCGGGGCGAACGCGGGTATTGTCTCCATGGTTTCAGACGGTATGAATTTCTGGTGTTCTACAGCTTTGTTGTTAAATTTTGATTGGTTTGAATTTAAATCATCGAGGACGGGGATCAATGGAAACTTCTGTAGTGATATCGGGATATCAGATCGCTGCCTTTTTGCTTGGGCTTGCCGCTCTGTTCAGTTACATCAATGAACGTTTTTTGAAGATGCCGGCCACAATTGGATTATTTCTCCTGGCATCGGTTCTAGCTATTTTTGTCTGGGTTTGCCAGTTAGTGTCTCCCGTACACATTCATAAATTGATCTATACGTTTATTGAACACCTCCATTTCGGCGATGTGCTGATGCAGGGCATGTTGAGCTTTCTACTTTTTGCGGGAGCCTTGCATGTTCCCAT
>QIDN01000367.1 GCA_003229345.1 Nitrospirota bacterium
ACCAATCGAAGCAAAGAAATCGAACCAAAACAATTACAAGTAAACAAGGACATCAACAACCAGATGCATAACTTGAGCCTGTTCTTGGGCCGTACGATGATTGCTGTGGCTAAAAAAGAGAAACATGATTACGTCAAATGATTTTTTTGATTGGCTTCGTACAGCTTGAGGTATTTCAAATAAGTGGCCAGCCCCTGGCAGAATGCGATGTGAAAACCTTCATAACCGTCCAGGAATCCTTTGCGGATCACATAACCTTTAAAAAACGCCGCCATCCCTCGCGAAATCGCTTTACAGGGCGATGACTTGAGCTTGCCTTGATTCTGCTCGGCAAACAACGTCGAATAAAATTGCAGTTTGGCCACCAGACTCCCGGCGCTGTCGTAAGGATAATGCTTGAGAGCGCCGTGCAAATCGACAACGCCCATTCCATCTTTCACCATCACGCTTTCATGGACTTGATTGTCATTGAGGCTCGTCCGTTTTTTATTATACAAGCGTAGAATCTTGTCGGGATACCAGCCACATCCCTTGATAAATTTACCCCGGTAATAGGAATGACGGGAAAACCGATACACCTGGCTGTCATCCAAAGACAGCGATTGGATCTCCGAAGACAACTCAGGAGTAATGACCTCGTCGGAATCGACGGATAATATCCAATCGTGCTTTGCCAACTGGGCAGCCATATTTTTGGTGGGGCCGAAACCGATAAACTCGTGCTCTTCGATGCGGACATTTTGAAAACGGCGGGCGACCTCCATCGTCCGGTCCGTGGACCCGGTATCGAGGAGCAACACATCGTCAAACGATGCCAACGACTGAAGGCACTCCTCGATGTATTTTTCGCCGTCTTTGACGATAATGGCAACACTGATCATGGCAACCTATCGAGCAGAAGTAATTTAATATGTTAACCGCTCTCGGGAAATGAACCAAGCGCTGACTCAAAAGGGAAACTGCGCCCTCAGCCGCGCCCATTTCAGCGCCAGGGTTTCCTCCGGCTCCGAGAGTGGGCCATCGAAGGGGCTCCCAATATGAAGATAGTACTTGGTAAATTTCGAGCTGGGGATTCCCCATTTTTCCCGGAACTGCCGGCGCCCGTCGTTTTTGACGACACGCCCGGTGGACCGGCACATGAAATGAAACACGCGGCTTTGGCCGCATCCTTTGAACAGACGCACCCCCGCTTCCCACAACTTGCGTGAAAAATCAGGATCGGAGTACATGCCCGGAGAGAATTCAACGCTGTAGCCCCCCACCAGATCCCATAACTTCTTGGAGATGATATTGGGAGGCCAGGTACCCCCCTGCCAGTCCTCTTTCGGAAAATCCATGCACTGTTTTTTCAGAGCGTCTTCCTGGAAGTTTTCAATCGAGTCGCCGAAGGCATCGGAAACGATCACGCATCGGTTCCCGGTATCTTTCGGTTCGATGATGGTGCTGGAGATGAAAAACTGTGAGTGATCCAACGCGGAAATTTCTTCCCATAAAAAATAATCCCAATCGGGACAGACATACATATCGTCATTCATGTAAACCAGATAATCAGTTTTGACAAGCGTGGCGGCGGCATTGACCGCGTAACAAACGCCTACGTTCTTCGCCGAGCGGGAATGGTCCAGCATTTGCTCCTCCGCCCACGCCAGCGTTCCGTCCGATCCTTCATTCACATGAAGGATGATCTGGTGCGAGTATCGGGAATTTTTACGGATGCTGTCAACACACAACTGAACGTAAGGTAAATTATTCCACGTGGGAATAACGATCGAAAAGCGAGCTTCGGTGTTCGGTGGATATTCTTTATATTCGATGCGTTCCAAATAATCTTCCTTTTAAAAGACTTCGGGATGGCTCAGCCAACCCGCTTATTGTTTTCGCCGGAGAAATCGTAACGAATCTGCTCGCGGACTTGCATGGAGGTGAAGTAGGCGTAAGGCCCCTGGGATTGGACCAGGTAAAGTTGCCCTGGGAACCGCTTCTCCAATTTTCTAAATTCGCCCATCCGGCTCAACCAGGTGGCTTGCGGATTTTTCTCAAACGAGGCCATGACTTGTTCCGGCTGGTTGACCGGGTCTGCCAGCCAACGATCCGAATAAAACAGAATCGAATTTCTGGGACTCCAAAGCGGTAACCGGTAATTCCCCAGGGATACTTTTTCAGGCGTGTTCAGATGAATGGATGGAGCCAGCAAACGCACCTCCCCACTGTTGCGCCGCAGGCTCGCGGCCTGTTTCAGTTCGATAGCTGTGACATTGATGAAAAGCGCCGTAATCATGACCGCTCCCACCAACCAGGGCAATGCTTTATCTTTCCAATCCGGCGGCAGCCAACCGCTGAGGGTTTTCGATACGATGATTGCCAGAGCTGGAAACACGGGTAACGTATACCGAAAGTACTGGGCGTTACTGACACTCAATACGATTAGAATAACCCCCACCCAAAGCACTACCAACAGATAACGATCGTCGTTTTCCTGAAATCCCCTTTTACCGAACTGCCAGCAGCCCACTACAGCAAAGGGCAACCAGGGCCAATAGTTTCCGAAGAAACCTTTCAGGTACCCCAGAAAATAAAAGGGTCCTGCATTAGGAACTGCGGGGTCGCCGTGGGCAAAACGCTCCCAAATGATCCAGCCAAAATGCTGCCGCACAAATGCATCACCATACTCAATCCAGTTGATGATGTACCACGTACTCCCCAACCCCAGAGCAATCACAACTCCACCGACAAAATTTGGGTTGATGATCATTTTCCATTGCCGGGTCAACACCAGCACTCCCAAGGCGACCAACAAGGGGAACAATCCCAAGACGCTTTTGGTCAGTATGGCTCCGGCCGTACTCAATCCAAATGCCAGATACCATCGCGCGTTTTCTTTGCCTCGAAAAAAACAATAAAGAGCCAGAGTTATAAAAAACGTCAGGGCGATATCCGTCATTCCCCGCCGGGAATAATCCAGAAAATAACCCGGAAAGATTAAAATGATAGCCGAAAGAAACGCCGCCCATGGATCCTTAAACAGTTTCTCCGACAACCGGTAGGTGAAATACACCGTTGCCGTTCCAAAAAGACCGGTTACCAGCACCGTGGAATACCCTGAAACTCCGAACCCCTTGAAAGCGAGGGCGGTCAACCACAAGGGCAGAGGGGGTTTGTCAAAATCCGGTTGGCCGTAAAAGGTATTGAGCCAAAAACTACCCCCGGCAAACAGCTCCTTTGCTTTTTGAGCATAAAAACTGTCGTCAAAATTTAGGAGCCCTGTATCTGTTTGTCGCCCCAGAAAAATGAGAAGGGTGGAGTACAGTAGAAAAACGATTTGGAATGTTCTGTCTTTTAATATAGAGACCGCATTCATGGATGGACTGTCACTCCCGGAAACGTTTAACTACCAAATGCATCCACCGGGCATCCGTATCATAGCCAACGGGAACGCCATCTTGCAAACTTTAAATCCAGGGTCTCCTCCGGTTCTTTCAGTGGTCCCTCAAACGGCGTGGTCAACCGGAGATAATCCCGGACAAACCGGGAGCTGGGAATTTTCCATTTGCGGGCAAACTGTTTTCGGCCATCGTTGCGCTTGACGATTCTCCCTGTGCTTTTGGCTTGAAAATGAAAAATGCGGCTTTGGGCAATGCCCTTGAAATAGCGGACCCCAGACTGCCACAGCTTCATGGAGAAATCTGGATCGGAATACAAACCAGGGGTAAATTCAACGCTGTAGCCTCCCACCAGATCCCATATCTTTTTATGCACCAGAACACCCGCCCCGCCGGCGCCATTCCAATCTGGCCGGGACAGCAGTTGCGGGCTTCGCTCCAGAAACTCACTTTCCTGAAAACTGTCCGGACTGTCACCGAAATCAGCACAGACGGTGACATTGGGATTGGTTCCACCTCTGGGTTCAATCAATGCGGAACCCAGTAAAAAATAAATATGATCCAGCCGTTCAATCTCATCCCACAGATATCGATCCCAATCGGGGCCGACGTACATGTCGTCGTTGATGTAAACCAGGTACTCGGTCCGCGCCAGAGACGCGGCAGCGTTCATGGCAAAACAGATGCCGACATTTTCTTTCGACCAAGAAAAATCCATCTGCTCCCGCTCTACCCAATCACGGGTGCCGTCCGCGCCCTCGTTGACGTGAAGAACCACCTGATGAGGGAACCGAGAATTCTTTTGGATACTGCGCAGGCAATATTGAAGGTACTTCAGATTGTTCCAGGTGGGAATAAGAATGGAAAACCGCGCGTTGGGCGCGGAATCGAAAGTTTTATACTCTATGGTTTGCATGGCAGGCACACGCTGATGAATCACGCTGACATCCCAGCGAATTCGAATAACAAAGTGGGGTCAATTTCAAGATTAGAGATACCGGTTCAGGCGGGACCGCTGTTCCTCAGTGGCGCCCGGCTGGAACAGAAAACCAAACGTCTCTAATCGCCAGACCAACATATCCAGCCCCTTCAACACTCCAAACCAGTAAAACAGGGCTGAAACAGGGTTTTTACGATTGATGTCGTTGCGGCAGAACAGGATATCAAATACCTGCTTGCGGGACTGCCGGAATAACGGCCTGTTGCCGCGTTCCCTGATAATTCGAATCAATTTGCATAGATTGATAATAGGTTGAATCATTTTTCGATCCCTTTCAATGCTCCACAAGGTCCGCCAATCCCTTCTGACAAAACTTTACGAATGGCTTCCTTATATTATATGATGAACCTTATTTGGTAAAGAGAACAATCCATTCCCCTGCACAACCTCAAAGGAATAACCATCATGAATCTGAACGAGTGGGACGAACGCGCCCGTAGCACCCTTCAAATTGGATCGGATCGGGTGCAATGGCACATGGGCTTTATGAAGGATATGGTTCGCGTCGACAGCCGCAGTTTCAACGTTAATGAATTTGAAGGCGACAGAACCGCACCGACGGACATGAAGGAAATCCTGGATCTGGCCCAAGAGTACCTGCAAAGCATCGGGTTCCCTATGATTCACGTCAACGTCCCGCCCCCCGGCCCCGAGCGGTCCACTCCCATTTTGATGGCGGAGATCGTTACGGGAAGCAACAAGCCGACCCTGCTGATGTACGCTCATCTCGACAAACAGCCTTACATGGATGACGAGCGTTTTGAAAAATGGGACGGGCATCCACCGACGGAACTCCGGTGGAACGCAGACGGGACCCGCGCTTACGGCAGAGGAGCGGCGGACGATTTGAGCGGCGTGGTGGCTATCGGCATGGCGGTCGATGCGTTGTTGCAATCGATCGGATTTGATGCGAGGAATCCGGAACCCGGTCTTCTCGAACAATTGCCCTGCAACATCAAGGTCATCTTCGAAACCGAGGAAGAGTCAGGATCGCACACGCTGATCCCTCAGATTTTACAAAACAAGAAGTTCTTTGAAACTTCAGATTGCGTCATCATCACCGACGTCACCAACCCGGACACGGGTATTCCCGGCCTGACCACCTCACTGAGAGGCGTCATTCAAATGAATGCTCATATGAAAACGACCGCGGCCCATTCGGCTATTGATGAACAAACCGCGCTGTACAAAGTGCTGGCAACCTTGATCCGCGAAGATCATTCCCTCGCTGTAACGAACATCGTCAAAGGAGACGCTCCCATCACCGAAGAAGAACGCCAGGGATATGAAAAAATTCCAACGACTCTCGAAGCCTTGCGCTCCCAAGCCGGGTTACTGAACGAAACTCAACTGACCGTTCCCTCCACCAAGGTGGACATTATTGAAGCGGAACTGCGAACCTCCTATGCCAATGTACGGCCGGGGAATCGCGTAGCAGGTGGCGTGGTTTTTGGCATCGCCGGAGCCCGTTTCCATTTTCACACCGAAGGACTGACCCATCGGGAGGGATTTGTCCGGTGGTTGGAAGAAATATTCAAGACTTATAACCGCTTCGGATTAAAAATCCTATTCAGAGAGCTGGAAACATCCGAGAACCTGACCTTGGAACTCATCCTGCAATCGGCAAATAAGGATCCGCACTCGGGCATGTTCGGCGGCCCGTTTCCCGTTCCCGAACTGCAACTGGCACACATGGTAGACCGCTTGATCGGGTGGGACGGCAAGCTGACCGCTGCCGGCTGGCAGGAGTTTTTTGAATCCGGCGGGGGCGTCCGGAAAATCTCCCTCACCGCTTTGCATGTGGAACATGACGGGTCGAGCCGCACCTTCAATGACCCATCCGCGCGGGCACTGATCGAAATCCGCCTGGCACCGGGTCATCAAGAAACCACCGCAAATGATTATTTGAAATACCACTTACTCAAAAACGTTCCTGCCGGATTTTCCCTGGAACTGGAGGAAGACAAAGGTGGACCGCCCTGGATGACCGGCATCGATCATCCGGCCTTTACATTAATGCTGGAATCGCTGAAAACCGGCTACGGCCATGAGCCTTGCCTGTACGGGTGCGGGGGCTCCATCCCGTTCGTCGCCAAACTGATGGACGCCTTGGGGAGCATCCCTCCGCTCTGCCTGGGGGCCTACGACCCCGATTGCCGAATGCACGAGCCGGGGGAAAGCCTTTCTATGGCCGACCTGCTGGGATGCGCCCGCTCCATCATTCATTTCATACTTTCCTCCCCCCGGGCCTTTTCGCAGAAGTAAATCTACACCCATTTAAAAATAGTTTTTAGACTTTTTGGGGGTTTCGCAATTTCCTGATATCCGTTAAACTAATTGGATAAGGAAAATGCGTCTATTGTAACTCTATAAAATTCAATGCCGAAGCAAATGACCACTGATACCAGCTATAGAAAAATCAATCTCGAGTTCCTCAACAACAACGGAGATGACCATTTCGATATTTTCTATAAAACCCGCAGTTATGGCACTGTCAAATATGTCCGTTTCGCCACATCCAAACCCGAGCACCACGAGAAAGTAGTACGTCTGCTGGAATCGGGTGACCCCATGGAAGATTTTTATATTCATGAAGGCGATCTGTTTAAATACTATCGCCACGCCACTACCACTCTTCGCAAAATCGTGTCGAATCCCAAAATATCCTTCGAGAAAAAGGCCAAGAAAGTTTACGAAGTTTCTAAAAACATCATGAAGGAATTTTTCGAAAATAACGCTTCGGAAAAAGTGCTTCGCACCTCAGATGAAGTGATGGAAATCATGGAGGAGTGTTTTCAGGATTATGATGTCGGCTTTTACGGCATTTCAAAAATCACCAACAAGGATTATTACACTTATACCCACAGCGTTAATGTCGGACTATACTGCATGACCTATGGTGTCAAAATTAAAATGAATCATGACGAAGTCCGAATGCTGGGGCTCGGAGGCATGCTCCATGACGTGGGCAAATCTAAAATCTCCGAGAACATACTCAATAAAAAAGGCCTGCTGACACCCCAGGAATTTGATATCGTCAAAAACCACGCGCCTCTGGGCGGAGAAATTCTTAACGATATGAAATGCTACACCCATTCGGTAGTCGACATGGCCACCCAGCATCACGAAAAATACAAGGGAGGAGGTTATCCTCGTGGTATCGTCGGGGATGAAATTTCCTTCTTCGCGCGAATCTGTAAAGTCATGGATGTCTACGACGCCCTCACCACCCGGCGCTCCTACAAAAAAGCCATGAATCCTTTCGACACTCTGACCCTCATGAAAAAACAGATGTGCGACGAATTCGATGCAAAAATTCTCGACAACTTTATCCACTATATGGGCCCTGAGATATAAACTCGGGATAGTACACTCCGTCCTCCTTCACTATTCAGTAATGTTCCCATTGCCCCAGGGAATGCGGACAAGCGTATGACCACTGCAGGAAAAGATGATTGCACCCCCGGTCCGGACGATGCCTTGTTGATCGTCGATGCGCAAAACGATTTTCTTCCCGGCGGCAGTCTGGCGGTCCCGCAGGGGAATGATGTGATCCCGGCACTCAACCGTTATTCCGTCGCGTTCCGCACACGCCACCTGCCCATTTTCGCGAGCCGGGACTGGCATCCCTCCAATCATTGTTCGTTTACCGAACAGGGTGGTCCGTGGCCTCCGCATTGCATTGCGGAAACGAACGGAGCGCAATTCGCTTCCGGCCTGGATCTCAGCGAGGCCGTCATTATCAGCAAGGCCACCGAACCGGAAAGCGATGCCTACTCTGCTTTTGAAAATACCGATCTCGATCGGCGTTTGAAGCAAGCCGGTGTCAAACGTCTGTTCGTCGGAGGGCTAGCGACGGATTATTGTGTGCTCAACTCCGTGCGCGACGCGATCCGCCTCAAATACTCGGTGGTATTATTGGAAGATGCCATCCGAGCAGTCAACGTACAGCCCGAAGACGGTGCCAAAGCGATTGAAGAAATGCTGGAACTGGGCTGTCAGCCCGCTACCGTTGAGTCCGTAAGCCTCACTCCATCCAAAACTTCCACTGTCCTGACCGATCTGTATCAGTTGGCCATGCTCAAGGCCTATCACGACCGGGGCATGGACCACACCGCTGTCTTCGAGTTTTATATCCGCAGCCTTCCCACCCAACGCAACTTCTTAATGGCCGCCGGATTGGAGCAGGTTCTGGAATATCTGGAAAATCTCCGGTTCACCCAACAGGAAAGAGATTGGCTGCAAAGCTCCGGCAGGTTTCCCACGGATTTTGTGGATTCCCTCAAGGATTTCCGGTTCACCGGAGATGTCGATGCGTTACCAGAAGGAACTATTTTTTTCGGCAATGAACCGGTGTTGAGAATCACCGCACCCCTGCCGCAGGCACAACTGGTGGAATCTCGCGTCATCAACATTCTACAGATGCAGACGATGGCGGCCTCGAAAGCAGCGCGCAT
>QIDN01000221.1 GCA_003229345.1 Nitrospirota bacterium
GGCCTGACGGGTGCGGCGATTTTGGCGGCCCTGGGGGCGATTTTTATCTATGTCCCGACGGAACGAACCGAAGGAGTGGTTCAGCGCATCATGTATTTTCATGTGCCTTCGGCGTGGATCGCGTTCTTCGCATTTTTCATAGTCTTCCTGTGTAGTATTCTGTATCTGTGGAAGAAGGAACGGGAGTGGGACATTTATGCCCATGCCTCGGCGGAAATCGGTATTGTCTTCTGTTCCCTGGTGCTGATCACCGGCCCGCTGTGGGCCAAACCGATCTGGGGGGTCTGGTGGGTCTGGGACGCACGGCTGACCTCCACTCTCGTGTTATGGCTGATTTATGTGGCCTATCTGATGCTCCGCGCACAGAGCGAGGCGGGTTCCACCCGTGCCAAGTATGCCGCCGTGATAGGAATTGTCGGTTTTCTCGACATACCCTTGATCCATTTTTCGGTGCTCTGGTGGCGTACATTTCACCCGGACCCCAAATTTATCACCACCCAGGGCATCGGTACCGGTAATGAAACGTCCATGAATATTACTTTAATGATTGCCCTGGGGGCGTTCACCCTGCTGTATTTTCTTTTGATGAGCCTGCGGGTGCGGCTCGAACGGATGAAAGATGAAATCGACCGTATCAAAAAAGAGAGACTTTACTCTCATTAAAAAGTACACGGCCATTTATATGGTGTTGTTGGTCGCCGCGATTCTGATCATGGTAGATCATTACTATGAGACCCCAGTGACTCTGGCGGATGTCCAATTGCCGCCCGGCGTGGATACCGAAAAATCTGAGGTGGGGTTCAAGGCGCCGGCTTTTACCGTGCGCAACCTGAAGGGCCACCGCGTGCAACTGGCGGACCATAAAGGGAAGGTGGTTATTCTCAATCTGTGGGCTACCTGGTGCGGACCCTGCCGGGTGGAAATGCCTGGAATGGAAAACCTGTACCGCCGGTACCGGTCCCAGGGTTTGGAAATACTGGCAGTCAGTCTCGACAAGGGTTCTTCCGACAAGGTTCAGACATTTGCCGACGAGTACCAGTTGTCCTTCCCGGTATTGCTCGATTCGGACGGGCAGGTGGAAAGCCGGTACAATTCCTTCACGATTCCCACCACTTACGTGATCGATAAAAAGGGCATGGTGGTGGCCGAAGTCGATGGCGCCAAAAACTGGGAATCGGAAGAAACGTTCGAGGCTCTCGAATACTTGTTGAAAGCTCCAGGCTAAACCCTTCTAATAGAAATACAGGGACTCTCACGCACTTGCTCTCAAACCTCAATCGGAAATGAAACCCATAATGCAAACCGGCCAGCAAATTTTATCCTCGAATCAGCAGTTTTACGACGCGTTCAACAAGCAGAATTTAGCCATGATGAAAGACGTGTGGCAGGACGATGCCTGCGCCCGCTGTATTCATCCCGGTTGGCCGGTGCTCAAGGGATACTTGGAGATCATTCATAGCTGGGAGGATATTTTCAATCACAACCAGCATATGGAAATCAAAGTGTCCGACGAGGATGTGATGATCCAGGATGATTTTGCCTGGGTGAGTTGCCAGGAAAATCTGTTTTCCATCAAGATGACCGGAGTGCAAAGCTCCAAGGTGCACGCCACCAACCTGTTTCAGAAAGTGGGCGAGGAATGGAAAATGATTCTCCATCATGCCGCCACGATACCCACCGTCACCCCCGAGGAAACCTCCTGATATCTACGATGAACCGGGAAGACTGGAACTTTTCCTGCCTTGTATAAACAATTTAAACAGTACCAAACAGAATACCGAGACCCCGGATATAAAGAAGGCTCCGCCCGATAGTTGAGCGATCAGCGACACCGCTTCTTTGGAGGCGTGGGTCGAGCCCATCCCCGGCGCCAGCATTGCCGCCAGTAGCCAGAACACGCCATATCCCAGGCTTCCCAAGCCGCTCAATAGAGAAATTCCCATCTGAAATTTTGGTTGAAAGTTGAGCAGGGCGGTTAGCAGAGCGAACACGATGGCCATGACGCCCATGGTCTGGGAATGCAGATGCGCGCGCTTGAAATAGACCCAGGACTTGCTCACGGTTGAAACCGCCTTGTTGGCATCGCCGCCATAATGTTTATCAAGTACGGCATCTGCGCTCGCCCTCAGGTTGCCCTTGATACTGTCTTCACAGCAACCGAAAGACAGACCGAGCAGGCCGCCGAATAAAATTGCTACCAGGGCGATGGCGATACCGTAGCGGATATGGGTGAAATCCAACATAGATGCCTCCTTGAACGTTGAGCCGGGTGAATAGATGTGAGCGGTAAATGAACTCCCATGAAAACCTCGCTATAGTTTAACCAAAAAAGTTAAAGACGCTTGCACCATTTTGGCATTTCCATTATGCTTTGCGTTCTTTTTAGCGGAGTGCCTCCGCAGGTTGAATCAGGAGTCTTTTCATGAACATTGTCAGTTGGAACGTCAACGGCATTCGCGCTGCGGTGAAAAAAGGGTTTCTGGAATGGGTGGACCGGGTATCGCCAGACGTGCTGTGCCTGCAGGAAACCAAAGCCTATCCCGATCAGGTGCCCCCGCATGTGGCAAAGCTGGATGGTTATCACGCGACGTGGAATCCGGCACAGCGCAAGGGTTACAGTGGGGTGGTTATCTTCAGTAAAAAGAAACCCAAAAGCGTTCACCTGGGAATGGGTATCGAGCGGTTCGATGTAGAAGGTCGTTACATCCGGCTCGAGTTTCCCAAGTTTGACCTGCTCAATATATATTTCCCTAATGGCACCAGTGGCGAGGAACGTCTGCAGTACAAGCTGGATTTTTACGACGCGTTTCTGGAACACTGCGAAGCGTTGCGGGCGGAAGGGAAGGAACTGGTTATTTGTGGCGATGTCAATACCGCACACAAGGCCATCGACCTGAAAAACCCCAAGCCCAATGAAAAAAACTCCGGCTTCCTGCCCATTGAGCGAGAGTGGATGGACAAGTTCGTCGACCATGGGTACATTGACACCTTTCGTCAATTCAACCAGGAGCCGGACCAATATTCCTGGTGGACCTATCGCGCCAACGCGCGCGAGCGCAATATTGGGTGGCGGATAGACTACTTTTTCGTCACCGAGGGCCTCATAAAGCGTGTTAAAAATGCGTTCATTACGCCGGAGGTGATGGGTTCCGACCATTGTCCTGTGGGCCTCGATATTACGGGATAGGGGATTTCCCCCGCCCTGTGATATTCTTGACCCGCTTCAATTCAATCCCTATCCCGCGAGGCGCCCCTCGGCGGGTTTCAATATCCAGAAAGGAACGTCCATGAGTTTTGAAACTCACCAGACCTATCACGGTTTTAAATGTATCCATCAGGAAAACATCAAGGAGCTCAACTCCGTCGCGCTGCAGTTCGAGCATGAGAAAACTGGAGCTCAGCTGTTGGTGATGGAAAACGACGACGACAACAAGGTGTTCAGTGTCACTTTTCGCACCCCGCCCGCCAACGACTGCGGTGTGGCTCACATTCTGGAGCACAGTGTGCTGTGCGGTTCTCGCAAATATCCCGTCAAGGAGCCATTTGTGGAGCTCATGAAGGGGAGTCTGCAGACGTTTCTCAATGCCATGACGTTTCCCGACAAGACCATGTACCCGGTGGCCAGCCGCAACCAGAAGGATTTGTACAACCTCATGAACGTGTATCTCGACGCCGTATTTCATCCGCGCATCACCAAAGAAACGTTCATGCAGGAGGGTTGGCATTACGAACTGGAAGACCCGGACGGCCCGGTGACCTACAAGGGCGTTGTGTTCAATGAAATGAAGGGAGTGTTCTCCAGTCCCGAAAGCGTGCTCGATCGTTACCTGGCGCATTCTTTGTTCCCGAAAACGACGTACGGTTACGAGTCCGGTGGCGATCCACTGGCTATCCCCGACTTGACTTATGAAGAGTTCAGGGATTTTCATCGGCGTTACTACCATCCTTCCAACAGCCGGATATTTTTATATGGGGACGGCAACACGGCAGACAACCTCAAGTTTTTGCATGAGGAGTATCTCAATGGGTTTGACCGCATGGAGGTGAATTCTGAAGTCGCACTTCAGCGGCGGTTCAGCAAGCCCAAATTGAAAGAAGTTTCTTACCCGATTTCCAAAGACGAATCGCCTGAGAAAAAAACCTTTGTCGTCGTAGGGCTCAAGCTCGGCAAGTCTACGGATTACGAGCATTGCCTGTTCATGGATATTCTGAGTCATATTCTGTTGGGCACCTCCGGTGCGCCTTTACGCAAGGCGCTGTTGGAATCCAATCTGGGGTCCGAGGTGATCGGCGGTGGGTTCGACGACAACCGCATCGAGACCATGTTCGCTGTGGGCCTGAAAGGTGCGGACAAAGAAGATACACAGAAGATCGTTGATCTCATTTTCAATACTTTGGAAGAGTTGGTGGAAAAAGGCATCGATGAGAACCAGGTGCTTGCTTCGGTCAATACCATCGACTTCAAGTTGCGTGAAGCCAATTTCGGAGGATTTCCCAAAGGCATCATCTATAACATTCAAGCCCTCGGTTCCTGGCTGTACGACGCCAATCCGTTGAGCCATCTGAAATACGACCGGCTGCTGAAAAAGGTCAAAAAGAAGTCGAAGGAAGGGCACTTCGAAAAACTCATCCGTAAGTATCTGCTGGAGAACACACACCGCAGTGTGGTGGTGCTGGTTCCCAAGCCAGGGTTGGGAGAGAAGCAGGAAGCCAAGGTTCGGAAGCAATTGCGACAAATGAAAGCGTCGCTGGCCGAGCCGGAAATTGAGCAACTGGTGAAAACCACGCAAACGCTTCAAGAACGGCAGATGGAGCCGGACTCGCCGGAAGCGCTGGCTACATTGCCTTGCTTGACGCTGGAGGATGTGGATAAAGAGGCGCCGCAATACCCCTGTGAAATAAAAAAGACTCACGCGCCAAAAACATTGTTCCACGATTTGTTCACCAACAAGATCGCTTACACTCAAATGTGTTTCACCACGGAGAAAGTGCCGCAGGATAAAATTCAATACCTGTCATTGCTGGGCCGGTTGGTGATGGGCATGGGAACCAACAAGCGCGACTATGTGGAAATGGGCCAGCAGATCGGCATCCGCACCGGCGGAATTTCCTCGTCCGATTTTTCGACCGTCCCGCTGCAGGACCGGAATCAGATCATTTCCTATCTCAATTTCAATGGCACGGCGCTTGTGGAAAAGGTCGACAACCTGTTCGACCTGTTCGAGGAATTGTTCGGCGAGAGTAATTTCGACAATCACAAACGGCTCGCGGAAATTATCCGGAGTGCCAAGGCCAACATGGAGGCCTCCATTGTTCCGAACGGCAATCACTATGTCATGTCGCGGCTCCAGTCCTATAACTCCCGCCTCGGTCATTATGACGAATTGCTGGAAGGCATCACTTATTTCCGTTTTCTCGAGGATCTGCTGCATCGTGTGGAAACCAATCCGCAGGAAGTCGCGGACAGTTTTCGGGAGGTGGCGAAGTATGTGTTTACCCGGGACAATCTGCTGATCAACGTCACCTGCACGGGCAAAGATTATAAAAAGGTGGAAAAACGTCTGCAGGGAATTACAGATGTATTGCCAGACGTGTCCCACCCTACCGTCGAGTTGGAGTTTGGATCGGTGGATGAGAACGAAGCATTTATGACAGCAAGCACCGTTCAATATGTCGGCAAAGCCGCCAACCTTTACGATCATGGATTTAAGTTTTCCGGGCAGTTCGATGTTCTCAAGGCTCTGTTGCGTACGGTTTACCTTTGGGATCGGGTGCGCGTCAAGGGAGGCGCGTATGGCAGCTCGTTGAGCTTTGATTTGTATACCGGAGACTTGGCGCTGGTGTCCTACCGCGACCCCAACCTGGTGGAAACTCTGGAGGTGTACGATGAGATCCCCGAATTTTTGAGTCAGCTGGAAATCCCCGAGGAAGAGTTCGAGAAGATCGTCATCGGTTGCGCCGGTAAGATCGATCCGCCCCTGACTCCAGATCGCAAAGGGTCTCTCGCTAAAATTGAGCATTTGACCGGCATGACCCATGAATTCAAACAGCAGCGCCTGGAAGAATTATTGTCGACTCGGATGACCGATATCCGGGAGTATGCTCCGGTATTTGAAAAAGTTCGCGATCATGGAACGGTATGCGCCTTGGGCAACGAGGGCAAGATCAAAAAATCCTCCTCCCATTTCAAAAGCCTGGTCAAGGTATTCCATTAGCCCCTCAAGGAATAGGGTGGAATGCATCATTTTTCAGCCAAGAAATACTGGAATTCGCACTCAATAAATGGTAAGCTAATGACTATCTAATCCATGTGCATATTTGTAATATTTTTGAGTCCGTTTCCTAGATGCCCCTATGAGTCCGGAAAACTTTAAAAAGAAGATTTGGAAGCACCTCGGAGCGACTTTGTTTTTAGTCCTGGTGTTGTCCCTGATGTGGGAATTCGGGTTGGAAGGTGTGATTAAGTCCGCCATTCAAATGTCTTCCCAAGGCGGAATGTCCTGGTTTGACACCGGGGTACACATCGGGATTGTTTTACTGGCGATGATCTTCACCCTTCCCGGTTTGATGGGAGGCGCCCAAGAGACCGGCAAGAAAACGGTCGTTGAGCTGGGCAAGACCGAACGCAGGTACAAGTCCATTGTCGAATCCACCAATGATCTGATATTTCAGCTGGACGGCCATGGCATCGTTGTTTTCGCCAACCCTGCCGTACGATTGCTGGGATACGAGGACGGAGAAATGGTGGGGGAGTTCATCGGCGATCTTCTGTATATGGATAACAAGGAAGAAGCGCTTCCCCGAATCATGACCAAGCGGGTTGGGCACCGGGCGACCTATCACCTCCCGATTCAATTGAGAACCAGCCCGAACTCCGTGATATCCAGTGAAATCCCGGCCATCGAGTTTGCAGTGGATGCCTGCGGCCTGTGGGAGGAGAGCGACGAGCATGTGCAGACGCGCGGTGTGGAAAAAAACTTTATTGGAACGTTGTGCATCGCCCGTCCCGTGATCAAACCGGAAGACCTGCAACCCCATAAAGACTCCGAAGAAGTCGAAGTAGTATAAATCTCCCAAGCTAACTTTACCCTTACAAAGATCCCGCCAGCTGAAACGCTTTTTTCATATCCGGTAACTGTCCCAGGTCCGGCACGATTTCCAGATAACGGATCACTCCTTCCTTGTCCACGACGACCACCGCCCGAGCCAGCAGGCGGTTTTCCTGAATCATCAGTCCGGTCGACGCTCCGAACTTGCCATCCCGGTAATCCGATAGAAACAGCACATTATGAATCTTCGCTTCCGTAGCGAATCGTTTTTGCGCGAAGGGCAGATCCCGGCTGACAGTTACCAGGCGAACGGTTTTGTCCAGTCCGCCGTTCTCTTCACTCAAAATATGCGTTTGTTTCTCACACACTTTGGTGTCAATCGAAGGCACGATACTGATAATCGTCACCTTGCCCTTGAAGGATTGCAAGTTAGTCATCTGCAATCCGCTATCGGGAATCGTTATAGCAGGAAACGGTTGTCCTTCTTGTAAGGCAGTGCCCGTCAGGGTCAATGGTTTGCCATGAAGCGTAATCTGCGTTTTTCCGCCTGCATGGGAAAGGCCGGTAAACATAAAAAGCAGTGCCAGACTTATAAAGCCAATCGGAATCATGCGTTTCATTATAAAGTCCTCACATTAAGGTGATTTGAGAGTGTTGTTATTGTCATGACGTATCAGAGCTCTACTATCGTCACTCCGTCGCCGCCTTCGTGGCGTTCGCCGGGATGATGGTTCTTGCCGATGCCGGAGACATCCAGCGCGTCCCGCACCATTTGTTTCAGTTTGCCCATGCCGTGACCGTGAATGATGATCACTCTCGCCAGTTTGTTGACGATGGCGCGACTGAGAAATACCTCCATTTCTTCTTTCGCTTCGTCCACGGTTTTTCCTCGCAGGTCGCATGTGGTTTGGGAAGACGTTTGGGCTTCCGTCTGGATTCGTATTTCCGGTTCCGCTTTGGTACTTTTCGGCGGCGCAGGATTACGGCTTCCCTTCAGTGCCTGGATGTCCACCGTGGTCTCGAGATTCCCCAATTGAATACGTACCCTGGTTTTTCCCTTGGGGTCTTCCAGAAGGGTGCCGAAGGCGTTGTAGTGTTCCACCCGTACCCGGTCGCCGGATTTGAGTTGATCCGCAGGCACTTCCCAACCGGCCTCCTGCGGGGACAGCGCGGATAAAGGAACTTGCCCCAGTTGGTGAATCTGTTTTTCGGCCTTGCGCAATTGCGGTACGTCGCGGGTCTCGCGCAGACCGTCCAGGAGTTTTTTGATTTCCCGCTTGGAGTCGCGGACGAAGGCCTGTACTTTTTTAGCTTTGGTTTTGATGAAATCCCGTTCCTCTTCCTTTAAATTTTCGGTGAGGGATTTCTGTTCTTCCAGCAGTCGGTGGGTCTCTTCCATTTTTTGTTGAAGTGCTTCTTGCTCATTCACCAGCTCCCGTTTCTGGCGGCTCAGCGATTGCAGGAGCTGTTCTGCGCGATGATCCTTTTGTTCATAGATGGCGCGGGCGCGGCTCAGTGTGTCGGCGTCGAGCCCGAGCCGTTCCGCTGTTTCCAGCGCAGCGCTGTCTCCCGGTACGCCGAAGATCAGGCGGTAAGTGGGTCGGTGTGTTTGATCATCGAATTCGGTGCAGGCGTTTAAAAATCCTTCTTCGGTTTGCGCCAGAGTTTTGAGTGCCAGGTAGTGGGTGGAAACCAGCACCATCAACCCGCGACGCTTCATTTCGATCAGGATCGATTCCGCCAAGGCCGCTCCCTCATGCGGGTCGGTGGCGATGCCCAGTTCG
>QIDN01000204.1 GCA_003229345.1 Nitrospirota bacterium
CCGGCCTTTGTTGAGAAATAATTTTGAATCGAACCCAACTTTGATTAATTAACAATGTCAGAAACGCCTTCCAATAAAGAGACAGTCCCCTCTACCGACGGCACACCGCCGGCAGCAGACGCCAAACCTGTAGAAAATGCGAAACCGGTTGCTGAGGCCAAGCCTGCTGGCGACGCAAAACCCGCCGCCGATGCGACGGCGGCTCCGAAAGCCGCTCCCAAGCCCGCAGCCAAACCCAAGGTTGAAAAAAAGCCGCTGATCGATAATCAGGACGGTACCATTACCGATCCCAATTCCGGATTGATGTGGAAACAAACCGATGCCTGGCTGGATATGCACAAGTTTTATACCTGGCAGGAACAACCTGAGTATGGCGAAAAGGTCAACAAGGAAAAATTTGCAGGTTATTCCGACTGGCGTATCCCCAACAAAGCAGATTGCATGACATTGGTGGAAAAGGGCAGGAAGGAAACGGTGATGGATAAAAACGGGACGCCGTTTCCGTTCGATCCTATTTTTACCGAAGGATGCGTCAGCAATACCTGGATCAGCGAGTGTACGGAAGAAGAAGTGATCCGGTTCGATTTCAAAATCGGCAGTGATTTCAAGTATCCCCCGTCGGAGCTTTGGGCCTCGATCCGGCTGGTGCGGGACGTGGCACCCAAAAAAGAAGAAGTTCCGGCAGAAGAATCCAAGAAAGAACAGCCTCAGCCGGAAGAATCCAAACCCGAAGAACCGGCCCCTGCCGCATAGCTCCCCTCCAACCGATCCCACCTTGCAATAGGGTTGTTTTCCGGTCGCTACTAACCTGTTTTTTTATTTTCCTGCGTTTTCATCAATTTGGAATTTGACCACAAAGTCGCCACGTTTTTTGCCCCAGGGTTGCGTGGACCCTGCGCCGGGGATGCGGAATTCTTCGCCGGTCAGGGTACCTTCCTCCACATGAATGGTCGTGGTGGAATCCAGCATTTGAATTTTCAATGGGCCTCCCTCTTCGGCCAGTTCGGGTGAAATGGTGACGACCGAGTGGACATCCGTCTTGATTTTTTTGAAATGCGGGTGTTTTTCGATACAGACTTTGGCCATCAAGTCGCCCAGTGGGCCTCCGTTGCGTCCGGCACCTCCCTGTCTCGGGAACTTCAGGGTATATTGATCAGCCACGCCGGAGGGGATGTCTATGTCCAGGGTCACGGTCTCGACGACGCGTTGTTTGCCCTGGCACTCTGTGCACGGATCCTCGTAATCATTTGATCCTGAGCCCCTACATTCCGGACAGGTCACGTGTTTGTCGTAGGTATAGGGGATTTGCCCCCCAAGAGCGGCTACGACAAAGGGAACGTTGACTATGAACTGAAGATCAAACCCGCGGGAGGGCATGTTCGGGTCCAAGACCGTTTCTTCGGCAAAGGGAGGTTGGCTGAACGGCTCTTGCTGGCTTTCCCTGGGACCCTGCCGGGTGTATTGTCGTCCGAAATCAAAGGGATCAGTATAACCCTCGTTTCGGCGGCCTCCGGGGGAACGGCCCGACGGGTGCCTGCGTCCATTGGCCCTTAACTTGTCGTATTCTTTCCGCTTTTTGGCGTTACCCAAAACCTCGTAGGCCTCGGAGATTCGCTTGAATGTTTCTTCGGCTTTTTTGCTGCCCTCGTTGGTATCGGGATGGTGTTTACGGGCCAGTTCGCGATACCGTTTTTTGATATCCTTGGTCTTGTCGCTTTTTTTGACCCCGAGGATTTTATAATAATCTTTTTCTATGGAAACCTTCATGATTTTCCTATGGAGGTTGGACCTGAATTCATTAAGGCCTTTATTCTATAACCTGGCGGGCGGGTATTCAAGCGAAGGGAATCCGGGCGGATTCCAGATCGTCATCCACCTCAAATCCTCGGGTATCGGAATCCTGAAGGCCTGACAGTTGCTGGAACCATTGGTCACGCAATTCCCGGGTTCTAAAAGGATAGAATTGTTGCCGGATAATGATAATCCATGCTTCCGCCTTTTCGTTCAATTTTTTCCGGGCCGGGACGATTTTGATTTTTTCGGAACTGATTTTTTCAGCGGTTAAAATGGAATTTCGGGAAAATATTTTGCGGGCCATGATCCCGTCGAATATCAGTTGATGCCCGTTCCAATAAGCATAGCCTGAGTCGAGCGAAACGGATTTCATGCCGATTCCGATGCCGGTACCGGACTGCTGTCCAATCAACATGCAAAAGACGGAGTCCTTTGGGGCGGGTAAGGAGAGCGGCTGTAATTTTGATACCAGATGGCGGTAAATGACGTGGGTGAAATCAAACCATCGAATAGAAATCAGAAAGCAAAAAATGAGATTGAATATAAAAAGGCGCGTACTGTCGAAAATTAAAAAATAAACGAGGAGAGCCATCATAAACGCTATCGCTAAACTTAAGATCATATTGGCGGCCCCGTTCAAAAAATGTATCCAGACGATTTTTTTCCAGCGATAGGGCTGGCGGTTTAGTAAAAGAAGTTTGCCGTAGATGAGGTAACATGTCCAAGTTCCCAGGCATACCGCCACGCCGGGAATTGGAAAGATGAAAAATAAAAGAATAAGTAGAGTGATGCCGATTTCGAGCATGTCTGGCCTTCCACAAAAACTCGTTTATACAAGTGGCCTATTTCTTTTTCAGGGGAAACTGATTTTAACAGACTGTTCCAGGGGCGTCTCCCTGAAGTGGTGAAGGATCACTTAAAGGCCCAATTTTCAGGGTGTTTGGCAGGGTCGCTGGAGTGCTAAGGGGGTGGAAAATGGGCGTAGAGACGGCCCAGACTCAAAGGCGAGCATTCACTCCATCAAGGTGACTTCTCCAGAGTCAAACGCGATTTCTTCGCCGTTGTCAGTCAATATCACCAAGTGTCCCCTTTTCTCATCCAACTTCATTGCGGTTCCGAAAAATGTCTGGGTTCCCTTGGTCAGGGTAACGTGCTTTCCAAACATATCACTGTTTAGATTCCATCGAGTGACCGTGGGTGAGAGGCCTTTATTTAGAAAGGACCGGTATTCCTGGTCCAGGTGATTGAGAAGAAAAGTGATCAGAGGCAGCCTCTCAAAAATTTCACCGTTCTCCATGGCCATTGAAGTGGCAATGTGCTGGAGAGGAACTGGGAAGCGGGCATGATTAACGTTGATCCCGATGCCGAGAATGACTTCTGAATGTACTTTTTTTTGGCAATATTCGGTAAGGATGCCTGCGACTTTTTTCCCATTGAGAAGAATATCATTCGGCCATTTTAAATAAGCCCGGACCCGGCTGAATTCGTTGATGGCCTGAACCAGAGCCACGCCCGCGACCAGGGTGATTTGGGAAATCTGTTCCGGAGGCAGGGAGGTTTTCAGAAGGGTGGAAAGATAAACACCGACATTTTCCTCTGAATGCCAGGTTCTGCCCCGGCGCCCTTTACCCTGGGTCTGGCTATTAGCCAAAATAACGGTACCCTCCTTATCCGACTTGCCAACCAGACGTTTCGCGATATCGTTGGTGGAGTCGACGGAATCATAGGTTATAATTTCCTGCCCGATATTCTCAGCCTGCAGTTGGCTCTGGATCCATTGCTGATCTTCTTGAGAATAAGACATAAGCTTATGAGAAGGTTTGGGTTATAATTATATAAACGGTCACTGTTCCATCAGTAATACTATAAAGCAAATTTATGGAATCTATCAAGCGCGCCTGCAGATATTTTTATTATCGGTTTATCCGATTGCAAGCTACTCCCGAGAGCTTGGCCCGGGGTGTGGCCCTTGGATTGTTTATCAGCACCACTCCCACCTTTGGGGTTCAAACCCTCATCGCTCTGTTTTTAGCCGCAGTTTTAAGATGCAGTAAGATTTGTGCCGTGGTAGCCGCCCAGTTATCCAATGCCCTGACGGCTCCCTTCATTTTTATGGGGACCTATTATCTTGGGGCTGTCATTATGGGTACTCCCTTTGACCGGACCAAGTTGGACGGACTTCTGGATGGTTTTGAATGGGGAAATGTGTGGACGTCAGGGTTTTCGGCGTTTGTCCCCCTGTGGGAAGGATTTCAGGACGTTTTTATTTCCCTGTGGGTGGGAGGGCTGATTGTGGGGGTGGTTTTGGCCGCCATCGGTTACTTTATGGTCTTGGGGATCGATACCAAGGCGCACATGCAAATCATACGGGCCAGGAAGCAGGTCGAGCGGCTGAAGCGGCTCAAACAGAAAAATGCACCGGTATATGAAAAAATTGATTGAAATGTTTGAGGAATATTGATAAAAACCATAACACTATTAGGGATTGAGGCCTAAGTCAGTCAAATAATGAGGAGCTTTTTAATGAAAAAATTGGTGATCATTCTTATGTTGTTGACTTTTTCGGTTGCAGGCGTCGGTTGTTACGGGACCGGAGAATGTCCTGGGGGTGTGTGTACTGAGGAGCATTCCAAATCCACGGGTCCCCCGGCTGAAGGTGCCTCAGAAGAGGCTGCCCCTGCAGAAGAGAAATCTGGGGAATAATTTTACCCCCTTGATTTTCAGAAAATACCCCCCTCTGTATTTAAGAGGGGGGTATTTTGTTTTTTAGCGGGATTCGGGGACTTTTCCCCGCCGCCTTTCCCCCACGCATACCCCATAGTTTGAAAAATTCCGTTTCGATCTAAAGTTGCCTCAAGAGGCCTATCCGAAATCAGTCACCCGAACTTCTCCAATTTTATGGTCTTTTTTCAGTTAATTTTTGACAATGGGGCCGGGGGCGGTGATAGAATGTGGGTAAATTTCATTAATTTTGGGTAATTCCGGACCCTCGGCAAGGAAGGTACGCTCGGGAGTCGGGAAACTTGTGTTTGAAGGAGAAAAGGAAGTTATGTCCAGGCAACGGGCGACAGTGGAACAAGTGGGACAGGTTCAGGATTATTTTAAATCCGGAGTGGATTTCCATGGTGAGAAGAAATTCAAGGAAGCGATAGAATCCTTTAAAAATGCGGCAAAGATCACTCCCTTTCAAGAAAATCATTTGGATGAATTGAGTAAAAAACTGAAAGTTATGTCGGTCAAGCTCGTTCAAGAAAGCATTGCTTACATGGGATGCGCCGCGGTCCATTTGAAAGGTGTCATCGATGAACTCAGTGACAGTGAAAGGGAATTGGTTCCGGTGGATGACTCACTGCTCGATGCTTTCAAGGACTGGGATTGAGGGATCTTATGGACGAGCAGACTCTATACGACGTATTCAGGCAGGAGATCCGGGAGCGAAAAATTCCGATCAGTTTGGGTAAAACCTGTCCGGTCAAATGCACCTTTTGTTATGAGAAAGATCATAGCTACCGTCCCACTATCGAGCCTCCCCTGACCACCCAGGAGCAATGGAAATTCATCCTTGGGGAAGTCCAAAAATATCCGACCCAACCGGGAGAGGCCTGGCTTCTGGGCGGAAACGAATACATGGAATGGACGGATATCTTCCTGCACCCCAAGGCCATGGACTGGTTGGAAGAGTTTCTGGATACCACGGACAAGCAAGTCATATTTTTTACTGTCGGGTATGCCAAGCCGGACCTCATTCAAAAGCTGGTTGAAAAATATCCTGGCCGCATCAATTTTGAGCTTTCTGTAATCACCCTCGGCGAACACCGGAAGAAACTCATGCCGCACGCTCCCACGGTCAAGCAGGTGCTGGAATTGATCGGAGGTTCGACCGTGACCTCCTCTAATTTTTATTCCTTTGGGCCGGATACCATGTCCAAAGATGCCTTGACGATTTCGAAGATTAATCCCGATTGTGTTTTATGGATGGGGTGCTTGACCCCTTTGAAATATATCGATGAGGAAACGAGCGCACTGATGCGTTACGGGAGACGTTACCTGCCCGATGAAATTCGCAAGATCTATAACGCGGGTCTGCCCAATTCGCAAATGATTCATACGGAATCGTATATTTCAACATTTCTGGCACGTCAGAAAATACTCAAAACCTTTGATGCTTGTGAGTTGGAAAAGAAAGATGCCGTTGTGGTATCCGCCAGTGTTTACCGCCTGCTTTCGACCTTGCGGAAAAACCGGGCTCGATATCTTTACGTTCCCAATCAAATGCTGGGCGGGGATTCGGATTGCTCCACTTTGTTGACGTTCAATGATGTGGCCCAACGGTTGAATGGGGAGACTCAGGTGTATCTGCCCAAGGTCATCATGGAGCACCCCTCTAAAGGGGAGAGGGATATTACTGGAGTCACCTTTGATGAGTTTAAGGAACGGTTTCCGCGGATTCGGTTCAAGGTTCTCCATAAGGTCAATTCCAAAATGTCCAACAGCAAGCTTTATGAAAAAGGCTATTTGAAAAATGTGGTTGAGGATTATTTGGATAATCCGCTTGCAAAAAAAATTGCGGAGGCGCCGCTTCCCAATTAAAATGCCCCAAACTCTCCTCCGGACAGTCAGAGGCAAAACTCCAGACAAGGTTTGAAACGGTCAGGAATCGATCAATTCTCTCATAGGGCAGGGACATGCAATATTGGCTGAAAGTTGTATTTGTAGATAATAGTGAGTTGAAATTGGATGACACGGAAAAACATTTTATCAGCGACGATCTGGAAGTGTTGGAAGTCACCACTGCCAAGGAAGTATTGATCGTGCCGGTGCGGCAAATTAAGTACATCGCGTGTGATTCGAAAATTTTCAAGCAAGGGGGCGGCTCTTAGGGAAGGCAAAAAAAAAGAGCGCCACAAGGGCGCTCTTATTAGATTGGACTTTGAAATACTTTATAGTTTGATGCGGGCTTTCTTCAGCCAGTCTTTATCATCAAAAGCCGAGTTGCAGTAGTCTTCAAACAACTGTTCTTTGTTGGAAAGCTTTTCGCCGTCAATAGGCTGGGTCTCTTCCTTATTGGCGAAGCCAAACTCCAGCACGGTTTTGGGCTTGGGAGGTTCGCCGTTGGGTTCCAGTTTGTAGATTTTTTCCGAAAAAGGTTTGGGATTCACATAATCATCCAACTCTTCCAGGCTCAGAAGAAGGTTGAAGACCGCAGATTCTGTTATCAACCCGTTAGACCCCAGCTCCTTGAGGAGCTCTTTCACATCCTTGGATGAGGTGATTGAGTTCATAATGGCTGCGCTGAGTTTTTCGTAAATTTCGTCCTGGTAAGATTCGTCAGAATCCATGTAATACCTCCGTTGCCACCTTCATAATAATAATATTATAACGCCATTTTTCTAAATAGATACACAGCAATATGCGTGCCATGTAAATATGGTTTCTAAAAATACTGCTTAACCTGTTGTATTTAAAAAACTTAGTTGTATAATAGGGACTGAAAAAAAATTTGATTAGAAGGGTCCACCGTCAATAATACAACTGCCCTTTGTCGCAAGTATTACCCTAATTTGGGTGATTAACCGGTTTTGGGTGGGGTATTTCCTTCTAGTCAGCTTAAAATCCAGGTAACCCTTTTGATATAAGGGTTTTTGGCCGGTTTTTTTGCCTGAATTAGGGTAAAAAATTATTTTCAAGGGGTAGAGGAGTTTTCCATGCCATTTCCTATTCACCGACCCAGACGATTGAGAAAAAGCCAGGCGATTTCGAGAATGGTGAGGGAGACCGCTCTTTCTTTAGATGACCTGATTCACCCTATGTTCGTTTGTGAGGGCAAGGGCAGGCGGGAGCCGATTTCCTCCATGCCAGGGGTGTTTCGTCAATCTATTGACAAGGCCGTGGCCGATGCCCGGGAAACGCACAACCTCCACATCCCAGCCATAATTCTCTTTGGCATTCCCGATAAAAAGGATGCGCGAGGTTCAGAAGCCTACAATCCCGATGGCGTGGTGCAACGGGCCATCCGGGAAATCAAATCAGCGGTTCCCGAACTGGTGGTTATCACCGACGTGTGCATTGATGAATATACCGATCATGGGCATTGTGGCTTGGTCGAAGGCGATCAAATCCTGAACGACGCCACTCTGGAGCTGTTGGCCAAAATGGCCCTGACGCATGCCGAGGCGGGGGCGGATATCGTGGCGCCATCCGATATGATGGACGGAAGGGTGAAAGCCATCCGTGAAGCTTTGGATGAAACCAACCATATCGATACCATTATCATGTCCTATGCCGCCAAGTATGCTTCCGCTTTTTATGGGCCTTTCCGAGAGGCAGCCGATTCCACCCCGCAGTTTGGAGACCGAAAATCCTACCAGATGGACCCGGCGAACAGTGATGAAGCCTTGAAGGAAGTATGGGAAGATATCGAGGAAGGAGCCGATATCGTCATGGTCAAACCGGCGCTGGCTTATCTGGATATTATCCGGCGGGTGCGCGAAGAATGCACCGTTCCCGTTGCCGCCTACAATGTCAGCGGCGAATATTCCATGCTGAAGGCCGCAGCCGAGAGAGATTGGATTGACGGCTCCCGGGTGATGATGGAAATCCTGCTCAGCATCAAACGGGCCGGAGCAAAAATGATTTTGACTTACTCGGCCCAGGAAGCCGCCAAAATCCTCAACTCATAAATTTTAACGCCCCCATTTACAGGATATTTTTTTCAGAGGGGTTTTATCTATTGTTTAATAAGTCCCGCCGTGGATATAATAAAAGAAAACTTTCCAACAGAGGAGTGTGGTAAATGTCAATTTTGGCTCAGAATATGAAAATCATCCGGCGCGAGTTGAG
>QIDN01000044.1 GCA_003229345.1 Nitrospirota bacterium
GCGCGATTGCCCGGCCCTTCTCAGGTCCAGATAACGATAGGCGCGGTAGCGGTCCGATTTTTTGAGCAGGGATTTGATTTCCTTGGATTTCAGGAACCGCAGTTTTCCCTTGGGCATGGGATTCTGCAAGCTCCAGCCATTGCGCGACACCATCTGCTTGATTTGAAATTGAGGCAGGATGCGGTTGGACCGTTTTAATTCACGCAGAAACGGTTTTCCGTCCTCCACGTATTTCAGTGTCGATTCTCCGAGTCCCGCCGCCAGAGTGCTTTCGTGACAGCTTTCGCAGGGGCGGGTGGTGGACCGGATGGTGTGCGGGGTATGGGGGGTCATCACCCAACCCGGTTTGCCGCTGGGCGTCAGGGGCACTTTGGCTCGCAGGGTGGACCGGCCATCCTCTTTGGCAAGGTTGGTCAGGAAATATTGATAACGCGGTTTCATAATCGTGTATCGTTTGCGCTTGTTTTTTCCGAGGATCAAGCTGCTCCAATCCGTTTCGGAGAAAACGTGGCTCCAGATGCCCTTCGTCCAGCTTCCTTTGGGGCCGTTCGGGGTGGTGATTGCCGAATTCCAATTCAGCATTCCCGTGGGCGGTTTGGTCAAAGACTTGTTGCTTTTGGATCCCCATAACAGTTGTTGCAGGGTGGGGTCGGAGAGGGACCAATCCTGCCATTGCCTCGGATTAATTTTCTCCTCCCGGATCACATGCATTCCCCATTCGTTAGCTGACCAGCGCGCATGGCAGGCGGAGCATTCAGTATGTTTCATGTGGCCGAGTATCTGATGGGCATACGGGCGCTTGCGCATGAACTTTAAAAGCGGAATTTTATGTTCCTTACCCGTGACCTTGGAGTACAGAATCCATTTGCCATCGACCAGTAAAATATGAGGCTGAAGCCGCCCTTGCAGGTCGATCATGACCGTATCCCCCATTTTGATTTTCTTCATCAGATTGGGGTTGAGTTGGTTTTTTTGGATCAATTCCTCCGCCCGCGAGTCTTCTGCTTTCAGTTCGATACCGGTGGGAGCCCGGCTGTTGGTTCCATGGCAGGTTTCGCACCGAACTTTGACTGCGTCGTGCTGGGTCCGGTTCTTGGAAGCATCCGCCTTGATTTCGTCGGGGCCGTGGCAGTCGATGCAGTGCATGCCTTTTTCGCGATGGATGTCGGGCAGGAGGAACTCATGTGAGCGTCCATACAGAACCGATTGGTCCTCCTCGACTTTGGCCTGAGCTGTTTTGGGCCGGGCCGGCTTGCCGAACAAACCTTCAAATTCGTTACCGACACCGTTGTAGTTGTGGCAATGTTCGCACTGGACACTGGGTATCGCCACGGTGAATTTGTGCAGTAACGGATATCCCCGCCGATTATTCAGAGAATTCGAAGCGACGCCGCGGTTGAACCGGTTTCGCAAATACTTCGGGTCCGCCCTTTGCACTCCCTGGATGGCGCGGTCGCGGCTCAGGGAGGTTCCCTCGTTGGTGTAGATCATGTGACAGGAAGCACAGCCGGTGGCCCGGTAATCTCCTGCGCGATGCGGTGACGGTGATTGCACATGGCAGCGTAGACACTTCTTCTGCAAAAAATCATCCACCGGTTTTCCGGCGCTGACGTAGGTCCAAGGTTGATTCTTGTTTCGTTTCTTACCCTTTTTCTTTTTTTGCCGAGGTTGTTTCAGGGGAGGTTCGCCCCAGGCTTCCCGGGTGATTTCAATGACGCCGCGCGCGGTGGTCATCAACGAATTCTTCACCTTCTTGATTTGTTCTTCATGGCATTTGCCACAGTATTTTGGCGCGTAGTTTAAGTCGGAAGGATTGGATACGAGGCCCCGGTGGGCCTGGGCCGTGGTTTTACCTCTAGGATTGCCGTTATGGCATTTGGTGCAGGAAAATCGGTGATTCTGGCTGATTTCCTCAATGCCGCGGTGGCAATTCAAGCATCCCGCTGCCTTGTTGACCAATTCGATGCGACCGTAAACATCCTTCAGGACAAAATTGGAATTCTTATAATAGCGGTCAACAAAACTTTTGGAGTCGTTGTAGGTATTGAACCGCAGGCCGTCCACCGTTGTGCCCGGCTTCAGCGCCTCTTTGGAATCTTTGCCGTTTCTTTTCAGAAAAAAGAATGGATCCCGGAAATCGGATGCATCAATCGTCGATTTCTCCTCCTGAGGTGGGATGTCCACCATCTCCTTTTCAAAACCGCCGGGAGATTGTCCTCTTGGGGTATTGGGTCTTTCTTCGTCGAAGGAGCCTTCCTGCGCCAGCAGTTGAGGAATGGACCACGCCAGCACCAGCGTTGCGAGCAGTATAAGAATCGTTGTTCTTGAAAATAGAATCTGCATAAAAATGTCAGCGTTTCTTTAAAATTTTGTCTCTCAATTTGCGATGTTTGATATTTATCGAGAATTTGTAACTCTTTTCCATATCCTGATAAATTTTGTCCGTATAGCGTGAATGGCAGGGAATGCAGTTGCCGACTTTCAGGATACGAGTGATTTCTTCCTGATTGAATGGCCGTGCGCCCGGTTGACTGGAACCGGCGATCGCTTGTCCCCGTTGATTCACTTTGGTCTGAGGTCCGTATTTTGATTTATTCAGCACCCGGTTGGTTCGCACCAGCGGGTTGAACTGGTCGTACCGGCCAGACGAATTTTTTTTGATACGTAAATCCCCTTCGCCCATCCCCAGGGTTTTCGGGGACAAGTGACAGCTTTGGCAAGAGCGTACTTTTTTGCTCACCGAATGCGGTTGGCTGCCATAAGCCAGATTGGAACCCGAGTAGCCGGCGGAGTTGGTGAATTCCCAATGACGGTAGCCTCCCGGTGAATCGCCATTGCTATCAATGACCGGAACTACTTTTTCCTGTTGATCCACCACGGTCAGGGTGTGCGGCGGTTGAGCCAGCATGGGAACCACTTTACCGCGCGGGCCGACCATCAACGCCGGTTCTTCATGCTTCATGGTGAATTGAAACGGGTTCCAGGTGCTGTGACGTGCCGCGCCGTTACCTTTCCCCGACTTCAGAGTCATATGGCACCCCTCACAACGAGGCACCCATTGCGAATGGCACGCCGTGCAGGCCAGTTTGTCCTGGTGGCCGGGGATATTGTGTCCCCAGCGCTGATCTTTGGCCAGCGGGACAGTGCGCGCTTTTCCGGTACGCTTGCTATAGGTGATGAAATTTTTTCCCCTGCGCTTTGACGTTGGCCAATTTTTGTTGCTTGGCCGAAACCGCCATGGCGTCGCCTACCTTGTTGGTGAAACCTCTGTAATGGCGACTCAACCGAACGGCCGGGTCCTGGGACGTTTTGATTTTTGAAATCCGGGGATAGGATGTGCTATCGCCGTGGCAGGTTTCGCAACGGATTTCCACCGCCTGAAATTGCCGGGAATAGATGTTACCGTCTCCCATGATATCAGACTGCGTATGGCAGTCAATGCATTCCATCCCCCGTTCCAGATGAACGTCCATGCGGGGTTGGCCGCTTCCAGGGAAGGGGAGTTTCCCCTGGCGATTGCGGCGCGGAAAAGGAATGGAAAATTTTTCCGTGGTCATCTGCGATAAAAATGATTTGTGGCATTGCAGGCACAGGTTGCTGGAAGGCAATACCGTCATGCGATGGTACGCCGGATGCCCCGGCGTGTTTTTGGGAATCATCGGATCGCGGCCCAGGTATTTTCCTTCCGGGTGGTACCTGAAATGGCAGGTGGCGCATCCTTGCGAGCGGTATTCTCCCTTCGGTGGAGGTGCATCGATGTGGCATTGAAAACAACGTTCGCGCAGAACATGGTCGCCGATGTGATTGGAAATTTTTTTGCGGGAGGCTCCCTTCTGCGTGGTTTGGTGTTGCTTCAAATGATAGGGGGTAAAGTAAGGAAGTTCTTCCAGATGTTTCAGGGCGCCGGTGGTTTCCGGAGTCATGCCGTCTTTATCTTCTATTTTATAGATTCCATAGCGCGCCGATTTTCCCGGCTGACCGCCCCACTGGTATCGCAGGCCGGTAATGACTCCTGATAGAGTGCCCATCATGGATTTGCGAACCCGGTCGACGTGGTTGCGGGTTTCATCCTGATGGCCGGAATGGCATTGAGCTCTTCCGCAACTGAGGTGGACCACTTTCAGGGAAGAAGGATTGCGCTTGCCGGTTCCTGCTGCCGGGTCGTAGATGAGCGTGGCATGTGCCGTATCTTTGTCTTCCGACGCGCCGTTGCCGCCGTGGCAGGAGGTGCATCCCAGTTTGAGAGGATGCGAGCGGCTGATTTCTTCAATTCCCTCATGGCAGGTGAGGCATCGCTCTTCGTGACCGGTGATTCCGATGGTGGTAGTCACTCCTGCAGGGTTCTCCGCATGGGCGCAGACAGCGGAGCCGAACAGTAATGACAACACGGCAAGACAGATTGTGGATTTGAGCTTGAGGGGAACGAACATTAAAGACTTTAAGAGAAATGCAGTTTTATTAAAGTGAGCGAACAGTTTTTTGGGAACAGGGCCGGGGATCAATCGTAAACGACTTCCAGCTTATTCAGAAAATCCGTAAGATTGATGATGGATTGGTGGACGGATTCCTTATCCCTGCTTTTAGCGGCTTTTTCAATAGCTCGGCCGATACTGCTTAAATCATTGAATCCATATCCCCCACCGGATCCCTTCATAGAATGGCCCAGGACAGCAATTGAATCAAAATCGTCCTTTTCCAAAGCTTGTTGATAAACAAGCAGGTCTTTTCCTCTGTTTTTCAGGTAATCGGGAATCAGATCCTGCAAATCCCGGTCAATGCGAACCCGGATTTTTTCCGACTGTGGATTCTGGTTTTTCATAGACTTAACTAACTGAATTGTAACATGATCAAGTCTTCATTATTAGGTGTAAACAGGATAAGCCTTGGAGCGCAGGGTTGCAATCCTGTTTTGATGGGCCCGTTTACTTCTCTGCGCCGATTAAAACTTTCAGGGAACGGGGAGCTATATTGAGGGTATTCAACGATTTTCCGGAGGCGGGGGAATCCGCTTTCTCGCGGGATGATGTGTCCAGTAACACTTTCCAGCTTCGGGAGTTGCCGGGTAATGTGAAATCGCAGGCCTGGTTACCGTTGTTCCACAGCATCAAAAGGACGGCGTTCTCGTTCTCAGAGGAAACACATCCCAGACACTGAACGTCGATAGATTCCTGAGCATAGGGATCAATCATTTGTCCATCGGCTTGGAACCATTGCCATGAGGCGTGGTTTAGTGGATGTCGTTTTCTCAGTTGAATGATGAGCTGGGTAAACTCCAGAAAGCTTTTTTGATCTTCGCTAAGATGCCAATCGTACCAACTGGTCAGGTTGTCCTGACAATAGGCGTTATTGTTGCCCTGTTGAGTGCGGCCGATTTCATCGCCTCCGGAAATCATCGGTGTACCCGCCGAAAGCAGAAGCGTCGCCAGTAAGTTTCTTTTCTGTTGCTGGCGGAGCACATTCAGGGCCGGATCGTCCGACGGACCCTCCACTCCGTAATTGCAACTGTCGTGGCCGTTGTGACCGTCATGATTATTTTCGCCATTGGCTTCGTTGTGTTTGTGTTGGTAAGTGACCAGGTCCTCCAGCGTGAAACCGTCATGACTGGTGATGTAATTGACGGTTGAGTGCGGTGGCCGATCTCCAAACAGGTCGCGGCTTCCCGACACCCGTTTCGTCAATGATTGGGCCTGATGGGAATCTTCCCGCCAGAATTTTCGGACGGTCTGCCGGTACTGGTCATTCCATTCCGACCACCCATTGGGAAAGTTAGACAGTTGATAGCCGCGCGGCCCCAAGTCCCAGGGCTCGGCAATCCATTTCACTTGGGACAGCACCGGGTCTTGCTGAATCGCCTTGAAAAAATCCCCTTCAGGTTTAAATGATTTCCGGCCGCGCCCCACGGTGACCGCCAAGTCCAGCCGGAAACCGTCCACGTGCATCTCATCGACCCAATACCGAAGGACGTCCAGGACCAACTGCCGGGCTTGCGGGTGGTGGAGGTTGAAGGTGTTGCCGCATCCGGTGAAGTTGGCATAACGGTCCGGGTGGCTCGGGCTCGTCCGGTAATACACCGCGTTGTCGATACCGCGAAAGGAAAGGGTTGGGCCGTGCAAGTCTCCTTCGGCGGTGTGATTGAGCACCATGTCGAGAATCACCTCAATGCCCGCCTGATGAAACGCCTGTACCATCTGCTTGAATTCCGTGGCCGGGTCGGAATCTATCAGACGAGCGAATCGGACATCCGGCGCGAAAAACAGTAGAGGATTGTAGCCCCAGTAATTGGTCAATCCGTTTTTATGCAGATGGTATTCATTCGCAATCTGATGAACGGGGAGTAGTTCGATGGCGGTGATCCCTAGGCGGGTCAGGTGTTCCAGTACGGGTTCGGAGGCAAGGCCGGCATAAGTGCCACGCAACTCCTCGGGGATGCCGGGGTGTTGTTGTGTCATCCCTTTGACATGTGTTTCATAAATAATGGTTTCTTCCCAGGGGATTTTTGGTGGACGATCCTCTCCCCAAGCGAACGAGGTATCGATTACTTTTGCGAGAGGCGCATACGGGGCGCTGTCCTGCGTATTGGGCGGTTGAATATCTTGATCTGAAGTGCCAGGTGAGATAGACCATAACCCTTCGTTCCATTGCAGGGTTCGTCCCACAGCTTTGGCGTAGGGATCGAGTAGTAATTTTGAAGGGTTGAAGCGGTGTCCCTCGGCAGGCCGATAAGGTCCGTGTACCCGGTAACCGTAAAGGCAGCCGGCTTTCAGGTTGGGGACATGAACGCGCCAGACGGAGTCAGCGCCTTTCTCCAGGGCAATGCGTTGCGATTCTGTTTCGGAGGAAACGGTTTCGAACAGGCAGAGCTCAACCGCGGTGGCGTGCTCGGAATACAATGAAAAGTGAATACCCGTTTTGGTAAGCACGGGACCGAGTCCGGGCAAGGCCCGGTTCAGATTTTGCGGGAGTGGGACGGTGCGATCCATCAGTTAACTTCGCCAGCCGCCTCCTGCCCGGAGGGGGAATTGGCTGACCCGTAACGGCCAGAGGGAATCCCTGGACAATTTAGAATTTGGGTCCAGCGTCACGCTGGCCAGCGGCGGCCCGTTCTGTTAATAGACGGGGTTGTGAAAATAGTACAGTGCATCGTCCCCCGGTACAATACTGTAATCCGGCAGACTGGAGCAATGCTCCTGTTTGATTTTCCACTGACTGCCGTTCTTGGTAAACACGTAGGTGCAGACGCTGTGTTGGCGCTCATCGGTGCTGTGGCGGGAGGATACGCTGATCAATTCATCCACCAGCAGGTACGCAAGGTTTTTCCCAACATGGCCTGCGAGAACGGTGCGCTTGTTGATACACTTCATCTCCTGCAGTTCAGCGATCATTACTTCATAACCTTTGATGCGATGCTCGGGTAGAATGCGTTTGTCATCGGCGATGATCACCATGTCTTTGGTGTAATAGCCCATTAATTTTTTTGGGGATTGGCATACCTGCTTGTCCACTTGCTTTAAAAGATCGGTCAGTGCGTCCGTTTCGCCCGCCAGGGATGGATTCGGCGCAAGCGTCAAGCTCATCAATACAGCCAAGGTAGTAATGGTTCTAACAATGTTCAACATGAAACTTCTCCATTAATTCAAAAGATATCATTCAGGTGTTTTTAAAATTTAATTTGCCGGTGTCTTTTAGGGGAAATTCGCGAAATAAATTTCCACCTGTTCGCCTTCGCTTCCCCAACCGAATACCCCGGAACCCGCCAGGGTGGTGATAACTCCCTTCGTGTCGACTTTCCGAATGCTGTTGTTGCCCATGTCGCTAATGTACATATTGCCTTTGGAGTCGAACGCGATGTCCGCCGGTTGCTTGAGCATGCCTTTGGTGGCGGGTCCGCCGTCTCCAAAATTACCCTGTATTCCGGGCCGGCCGGCGACGGTGACAATGGTGCCGTCCTTTTTGATCTTCCGGATATGATGGGTGTTGGTTTCGACGATATGCAGTTCGCCCGCCGGGCTGAACACCAGAGAATCGATCGACCTCAAACTTGCCTTCAATGCCGGGCCGCCGTCGCCACTGTCTTTGTGTTTGCCGTTGCCGGCGATGGTGGAGATGATGCCTTTGGTGTTGATTTTGCGGATCATGTTATTGGCCGCGTCGGCGACATACAGATTGCCCGCTTTATCCAGAGTGATGGCCACCGGATCGCGAAACGCCGCTTTGGTGGCGGGGCCGCCGTCGCCGTAATGATTCGAATCTCCCGTACCGGCGATGGTCTTGATTTTGCCGTTGGGTGCCAGCTTGCGAATTTGATGATTGATCCGGTCCGCCAGATAGACATTCCCTTTTTTGTCCAGCGCCAGATCGGAAAACTGCGAGATCACCGTAATCCCGGATTTAGTAGATCTGCCCGACCCGGAAGCCAGCACGGCTTTCTGGTAATCGGCGTCTCCGGTGGTGATGTATTCGTTAATGATGCCTTGGGTGTTCACTTTGCGGACCAAACTGACGAATCCGCTGGGGCTGATGAAAAAGATCTCGTTCTTGTGGTTCAACCGCATGCGGGTGGGAAAGATTGATGCTTTGAGCGCCGGTTTGCCGTCGCCGGTGTT
>QIDN01000290.1 GCA_003229345.1 Nitrospirota bacterium
GGGGATGTACTCGCTGGTTTCGAGGAGCAAATCTTTGGTGGTGGTATCGTTCAAGCGATTGAGTTCCTTGGAATAATTAAGCCCTATTATAGCTCTCAGTTTTTGGGGATGTCAAACCCGATAGGCATAAATATTCCTTATTTTGAAAGAGGTTACGGCAACGCGTTAAGTTGTCGGCCATTACCGGTTACGCCCTGCGATCAGACTCAAAAATTCGCTCCGCGTGCTGGGATTGGACTTGAATGCACCGAGCATCGAACTGGTGATGGTGTAGGAATTCTGTTTTTCCACCCCGCGCATGGACATGCACAGGTGGAGGGCATCAATCACCACAGCGACACCTTTCGGTTTCAAAATATTGTTCAGGCTGTCGGCGATTTGCATAGTCAGGCGTTCCTGCACCTGCAAGCGCCGGCCAAAGGCGTCGACGATTCGCGGAATCTTGCTGAGTCCGATGATTTTACCGTCTGGTATATACGCCACGTGGCATTTGCCGAAAAACGGAAGCATGTGATGCTCGCACAGACTAAAAATGTCGATGTCCTTCACAATCACCATTTCGTCGGTGCTGGGGTCTTCAAACAGGGCGTCGTTGACCAATTCATCGATGTTGACCCAATAGCCGCCGGTCAGGAATTTCATCGATTGCGCGACCCGCTCCGGCGTATTTTGCAGGCCCTCGCGGGAAGGGTCCTCGCCTAGCTCGACCAGTAGTTTTTCAATCAACTCTTTCATGGGAGTTTCCTCTGTAGATTACGAAATTGCGTTCGGATTCGTACAGTTTGATTTCGTGCAGTTGGCCGCTTTCCAGCCTGGTTTCCAAGACTTCCCAGAAATGGATGGCCAGGTTTTCCGCGGTGGGAATGACGTCTTTTAAAAACGGCACGTCCACATTTAAATTTTTATGGTCGACTTTGAGAATGATTTCTTCATTGACCAGTTTCTTGAGCGCCTTGAGGTCGAGCACCATCCCGGTTTCGGGATGGACTTCTCCGCGGACGGTGACTTCCATCACATAGTTGTGGCCGTGGCCGTTGGGGTTGTTGCACAGGCCGAAGACATCCGCATTTTTCTCATCGGAGTATTCGGGATTGAACAACCGGTGGCTGGCGCAGAATTCCAGTTTTCGGGTGATATAGATCATTCTACTTTAAGTATTTGCGTTTGTTGTCGGTGGAGTAAAAGCCATCTCCATAGAGATGGAATGTGGAATTGGGAATTGTTTTCCGGAGTTTGCCTCCGCATTTTTCACAGGTTTCCAGAGGGGGATCGTCTGCTTTTTGCAGAGCCTCTGTGTGCTGTTTACACTTTTCGCATTCATACTCATAAATCGGCATATAGCAGTTCTCCAAAAATCAATAGTGCCCAATCAACTCTCTTTTCAGTATAGCATCAGGAATCCACTCAATTTCCTCTTTTTCCTGTCTTAACTGCTTTCGGAAAATATCCAGGGTTTTTGAAATATTGCCCTTTAACTCCTGAACTATAAAGACTTTTGTGGGCAAGGTGAGCCCGAATTCCTGCTCGTATATGCCCACCATAATGCCTACACCATCGTTCAGGATCTGGAGAATGATGAATTTTCCCAGCCGGTGCTTTTTCTGCACGTCTTTCGGCATCATGTAAGTGAAATTTTCTTTCTTACTGCCGGACCGCATGACGGCTTCCCCGGATTCGGCTTTCTTGAAATCCAGAGACTGGACAACTTCTTCCAATTCGGGAAAGATACTTTCTTTTGGAAAAACCACCAAACCGAAGTTTTCAGGATTGATATAGAGCTGGTAAAAATACTTGGGCGCTGCCTCAACGGTGAAGGGCAGGGCGAGAATCAACATCCATGTGAGTAAAAACGGTAGAATTCTTTTCCGGATTTCCAGTCTCATAATTCTTCTCTCCTAGTGACTCTCCGATTAATCCTGGATCTCTGTCTGGCTGAAGAAATAGGAAATTTCAATAGCCGCATTTTCGGCCGAGTCGGAGCCGTGAACGGAGTTTTTTTCGATATCAAGGGCGAAATCCTTGCGAATGGTTCCCGCGTCGGCATCTTTGGGATTGGTCGCGCCCATCAGTTTTCTCCATTCCGGGATGGCATTGTCGCGGGCAAGGACCAGAATTACGATCGGACCGGTGCACATGTAAGTAGTCAGATCCTTGAAGAAGGGGCGTTCCTTGTGAACACAATAAAACCCTTCGGCCACGGGCAGGGTCAACTGCGTCCGTTTCATGGCCATTATGCGGAAGCCGTTGGATTCGATGCGCTCCAGAATTTTTCCAATGAGATTGCGTTCGACCGCATCGGGCTTAATCATCGCCAGCGTTTTTTCCATAATTTGAATGAAACTCCCTGTGAAAGTGAATATTTATTCGAAATAAAAAAAAGGTATTTGGGCGGAGCCCAAATACCTTTTGAAATCTAAAGAAAAGTATTATCTCAGAACAAGGCCAACAGTTTTGATCACAAACCGGTCTTCCAGGTTTTCGATCCATTTCATTTCGATGGCGTTATTTTTGGCGACATCATTGCAAATATAGACACAGATTTCGCAGGATTTACAACGGTCCACGGAAACATAGGCCGACTTGTCCTTTTCGCTGTAATTGATGCAATTGGCTTCCGGACAATAGGTCGTACAGAGGTGGCAATTGGTTTTGGCGCAAATATCTTTATTTACATCAGCAACGTAGTACATGATTTCTCCAGTGAATATCTTTTAAACGGCTACGGCATCCGCATGGACACCCCACTTTTGGTCAATGGCGTATTGATAGGCTGCCTTAATGGTGTTCATGTTTGCCTCAAGCAGTTTCGCCTTTTTGGCAAATTTCCTTTCAATGACACTGTCGAGGGCTGCGGTTCCGCCGGAAACGACGATCCCTTTGCCAATGAACCGGTCCTTAACGGAGGCTTCAAGGGAATCCATATCGGGCATGCCAAAGATGGCCGCGATGGCGCCACACATGGCCATGTTGGTCGCCAGTTCGGTCTTGGCAACATCATTGGCCATTTCCGTGGCGGGGATGTAATAAACCTTGGCTCCCTTTTCTTCCATTTCGCGCGCTTCGTCCGGAACAAAATTGATCGGCTTTTTGTTATTGATCAAGATAATCCCGTCCTGCTTCAATCCGGTGTAGAACGGCATGGTGTAGGATTTTCCAAGTGTAATGACCTGTTCGCTGAAAATCATCAGCACGTTGGGATAAACGATTTCTCCGATTTCATAGATTTCTTCATTTGAAATTCGAACGTAACTTTCCACCGGAGCGTTGCGTTTTTCCGAACCAAAGAAAGGTACCAGCGAGCTAAAACCTTTGGAAATAACCACCGCGTTACTCAGGATATGAGAAGCGGTGACGACACCCTGACCGCCGAGTCCGGCCATTCGTACATTGTAACGTTTAACTTCTGACATGGATTTGAAACCTCCTCATTATTTTTTAGCGTTCGCTTTAGCGAGTTCTTTTTGTTTCTTCTCAATTTCCGTGATGTAGGCTTTGGCTTCGTCGGTCATGATTTCCTCGAAACCATACCGCTCTTTTTCCACATCGAAGGCATCTTGCATGACATCGGGAGTGGGGATGGCGTACTCAATGTTGCATGACGTATAGGCCTGAATATACGTGGGACCGACTTCCCGAGCGATGAGAACTGCTCGTCGAATGGTGCGCATGACGCGGGAAGGATTGGTCGGCGCGATGCGGGCGATATAGGCACAGCCCGCTACTTTGGCAAGACCCATGGCGTCGATTTTGTCCACCTCTTTCCCTCGGGGAGCCATTTTCAGAATTTGCCCCTTCAGAGTCATGCCGCTTTCCTGACCCCCGGTATTTCCGTACACTTCGTTGTCCAGCATAATGGTGGTGAACTTTTCTTGACGAAACCACGAATGCATCAGGCCCTGGAAACCGATATCGATCAGTCCACCGTCGCCTGCCATCACCACCACGTCTTTCACCTGATTGGGAAAGCGCAGTTTCAATGCGCGCTTCAGCCCAGAGGCCACGGAGTTGGTATCACCATAGTTCCCGTAAATAAAGGGGATGTTGGCCTGGCTGATCGCGAGTCGTCCGCAACCGGCGGTCCCGACGTTGATGGTATGCTCCGGGTTGGGCAGAGCCATCATGGCCAGTCGAATGAACAGAGTCATGGCGCAACCCGCGCACATGGGATGCTCTTCGACGAGCTCCTTGAATTTACCTATTTCGCTGACTTTTACATCGCGGCCATACTGACCGTGTTTGACCAGATCCCGGTATTCGATGGGAAGCAGTTCTTCAAAGCCTGGAGAAGGTCTGACAGTTTCTAATGACATGGTTTAGTACCTCTCTATATATTTGAAATTTCGTTAGTTTCGATTAAGTAAAAATAAAAAAGTATGTTTCAAAAGGAAAACTCAGGTTTTCCTCGAAATGCGTTGTGAAACATCGGCAAACGGACAGCAGTATAATCAAAAGCCCGGCCCGATTCAACCACCGATGAGGTTACTTGCGGTACTTCGCCAGCCATTCCAGAACCATTTCCGTCGGCATGGTCATGCCGCCGTAAACGCGTGGTCCCGGAATAATGTCAGCCTTGATTTGGCCGTACAGGGTGGAGCACAATTCTTTGTGCAACCAGCCGGCCTGGTTGAACTCTGGAACGAAAATCCGTTTGGCGTTTTTCAATGCCGCAAAGAGCTCAGCTTTCGGCCAGGGACGGATGGTTTTGATTTTAATCAATCCGACTTCCCGTCCTTTTTCACCTTCCTGACGCACCGCTTCGCGTGCCTGGGACACACAGGCGCCGGAGGAAACGATGAATTCCTCGGCATCGGGATTGATCACTTCGATCAGATCGCCGATATACTTTCTCCAATACTTGGCGGAACGCTCAACCGCCGCAAACACTTCCTGTTGCCAGCTGGCATGCATGTGATAACTGATGAAGTTGCTCTTCTGAATGGGGGCGTCACGGGAAAGACGAGCCGGCGGATTTTCGTTGTCCATCGCCGGTACTGCGGAACGCCAGCCGTCACGCGGCGGCAGTTTATAGTCTTGAGAGAACATGGAAACCTGACCGCGGGCGTGGGTGACGAAAAAACCGTCAACTGAAACCACGGCAGGCAAAGTGACGTCTACTTGTTCCGAGACCATGAAAGCGGCCAGGGAATAATCAAAGAAGTCCTGCTGATTTTCGGCGTGAGCGTGCAGAATACCGGTGTTCAGCAGGAATGATATTTCAATGTTATCGGGTTGAATAGCGAGAGGTGTGTTGATGACGCGGCACATGTTCATCAGAACCAGCGGGGTACGCGCTCCGGGCCAGGAAGAAATTGCTTCCATGCCCCGCATCAAACCGGGGCCGGAGGTGGCTGTCAAGGAGCGCACACCTGCGCGGGATGCACCGCCCAAGGCGGACATAACTCCGATTTCTTCCTCAGCGCGGTAATATTCCTTGATATAACCCTCGTCATAAAGATAACCCGCCTGTTGCATGGTTTCACTCTGCGGGGTGATGGGATAGGAAATGGCGATATCAACATTGGCACGGCGGATGGCTTCACGGGCAGCTTCACTACCGGTGATAAACTCGGTCTCCCGAGGCGCTTCGTGGAACAACCATTCGGGGTCCTTTACCTCTTGCAAATCCCCTTTCGGTACCCATTCTTCCTTGGTTTGGGTGCTCTCTGACATAACAACTCCCCTTTATTCAAACTATTGGTGTGATTTATATATAAATGAAATGAGCAATTCGAAAGTCTAAGGAACCGTGGGCAAAACAGGAACTTAGTGGCGCCCACCTGTCTAAATAAGTGCCACAAATTATCATGATTACAAGGACAATTCAATTTTAATAAGCATATTTTTTTTGGAAATTATCATTCCGTTTTTCCCAAGGATGGCCCGGTCGGGAATGATCGGTCTTTGGGTGCTTTATTTGTAAAACAATCCCTTTAAAATCAATTGGTTATATCAATATTAAGGGGTGGAGCAAGGCATGGGCCGGGGCTCTGGTGGTAGCTTTTCTACAAATAACCCGAGGGCTGGGGGTTGGCTTTCCTCAGGATGAAATCGGGAGTCATTTTTCAAGCATGTTTTCCAAATTCTGTAATTCCGTAAAGTAAACAAACGCTTTTTCCAGAAATTCGTTCACTGATTTGTCGTTTCGGAACGTGAGGGTTTTGCTCGCCAGTTCGGTGGAATGGCAAATGTCATGTTGCAGGGTATGGTTATTGTGGTATTTGATAACGTCCACTTTCCAGTGAATATGGGCGACATCTTCCTGCGGGCTGGTGACTGCTGCTATACCATAATCATTCACCCGATACAGAAACTGGGTGCCTCCCTCACCGTTGGGTTCGATGCGACTGAGTACCTGATTTTCCTGTTTTAACATCACTCGCTCCTGTTTATGATAGGCTACCCGAAACCCGTTGTATTCGTCGGGTTGTTTGGTATAAATTTAATAAGGCTTCCGATAAGAAATCAGCTTATCAAATGATCCGACAGGAAGCAAAACCTTTCATCGAATTTTTCAAATCCAGCACCGGGAGTGATATGAAACCGATTGAGTTGAACGACCCTGCGGAGATAGAACAGTTTCTCAGTAAAATCAGTTTTACCGGAAAAGGGTTTACCTCGGATTCTCTCCTGCTGGAAGTTTATGAAGCGGGTCTGGATTACCCGGATTTTTTAAAGGCGGAGGGGGAGGACCTCGATGCCGCTTATGATGGCAAATCACCGGCTTGGGCCAAGTACCATGTCCGCCAGGGCAAGCGGGTGTTTATGGTTTATGGAGGTCGCGGGGGCGACCGCAGGACACATTTTTCTGAGACGCCCTGAGCTTTTTTTCATCTAAACACTACCAGCGTATGCTGAGATCCGATGCCGCTCAACCGGGCCTCTCGTGGATTTAATAATCATTTTGGAGAATAGGTATTATGCAGTTTGATAAGGAAACCCAAACCCTCATTCTCAGAGTCGCCGGCGAACGAATAGGCGGAGACGATATTGCCGAAGTTGACCAGAGAATCGCGCAAGTGATGGATATGCATCCCGAGTTCGATGCTGCCTGGGAAATGGGCGATATGGCCATCTATCCACAAGAAATCGATGGCAGTGTTATCAACCCATTTGTACACACCGTCTGGCATGTCATGGTGGACAAGCAGATTCAGGACGAATCGCCAGAGTTCGTTGCTGAAACGTATAACCGCCTGATGAAGGAGGGGCTGAGCTTGCACGATGCTCTGCACGCCATCATCGGTATCTATGCGGAATTGTATTATGGCAACTTCCGTAAGGGGGATTCGTTCAGCAATCTGGATTATGAATCCAGGCTCTCTCAGTTGTCAGTCAATCCCAACGCCGCTGCCGAATAATTATTCCGACTGTCCGGGTTTGAGCGGTTCGTGGCACACTTCGCAATGGTCAAGGTTATAATCGTTGGGATGAAAGCAGTGGGGGCACTGCAGTGTTTTTTCTTCCTGGTAGGTTTGAAACGGGGTGAGACACTTTTCGCACCACGCCGATTGCGCCACGTTCTCCGTGCCGCAATTTTTACAGATAAGGTTTCCGCTCATGCACTATAAGATGCTGGAAACAGGGCTCGGATTTTTATTTTGAGGTGGGTGGGCTCCCATGCAATGGAAACCCTCCGTTTTTTTGAAAACCGAATACTCTGGAACGGAGGTGCCGATGTCTTTGTTCTCGGATGAAAACCGGTTGGCCGCCATGCGTTGTATTCTGGACCACCTCCGCGAGACCCTCGACGCCCGGTTTTCGGTTCGCCTGTGGGACGGTTCCCTGATCCCGCTCGGCAGCGAAGTGCATAAGGATTTCATTATCGCCATCAATCGTCCGTCTGCCTTGGGAACGCTGATGCGCTGGCCGACTCTCGAGAACCTGGTCAATCAGTATGTGAACGGTTATCTGGAAATTCAGGGCGACTTGATCGATTTCATCGCTTTGGTCCGAGAACCGCAATTCAAAAAGAATCTGAAGAAGCTCGACAAATTCTTCCTGTTCCGGAAGGCCCTGCCTCTGCTGTTCGCACCCCTCAACAACAGCCGCGCTCAATATGAATACAACGAAGACTCCGTGGGCCGCCGGGAAGCCCGACGCGACAATAAGAAGTTCATTCAGTTCCATTACGACATCAGCAACGATTTTTATGCGCTGTTCCTGGGAAAAGAGATGCAGTATTCCTGCGGATATTTCACGGATGCGGACAACTCTCTGGACCAGGCCCAACACGACAAACTGGAGATGATCTGCCGAAAACTGCGCCTCCAACCCGATGAGAAGTTTCTCGATATCGGTTGTGGCTGGGGCGGTCTGGTGTGCCATGCCGCGCAACATCATGGCGTGAAGGCGCATGGCGTGACGTTGTCGCAGGAGCAGTTTGATTTCGCCACCGCCAAGGCCAAGCGGCTCGGTCTGGAGGACCGCATCACCATCGAGCTTCGTGATTACTCAACACTGACAGGGACGTTTGACAAAATTGCCAGTGTCGGGATGTACGAGCATGTTGGAATCGCCAATA
>QIDN01000210.1 GCA_003229345.1 Nitrospirota bacterium
CATAGGATACGAGGGGCAGAGAATAATGAACTCATCGTTCAACCGCTTCCGCCAACTCTGGAGAGTCAAATCGCCTCTTCCGCCCATGCCGTGCAGGATGACGATCATCGGCAACGGTTGTCCCTCTTGGGCTGAGTCGGGGACATATAATGAATAAGTCAATTCCTTTCCCATGTGTTTGACCGGTATGCCCAGGAACAAACCGGAAAGGCCATGGGAGCCTGCGGCACTCTTACGCAGATAGGCTTTGATGGAGTCATGGGAAACCTTGGATTCCTTCAGTCGCGCCAGAATTTTGGTTTCTTCGGCAGGGTCCACGGTGTCTAAAAACCGCTCGATATCCGGGCCGGGATCGTAGGCGACGACGGGGGTATTTTCCGTAGCAGGAGGTCCCGCACACGCGCTTCCCAGTAAAAGTATTAAAAAGGCGGACATTAAATTTCGCATAGATTAATCATGACATGAATTTTAAGGCAAGTAAAGACTGTCGAAACCCGCGAAAAAAGGAATTGAATTTACACCGTTCCACAGTGTAATATCATTGGGTTAGGTTTAAACGCCTCTTGATTTCTTCTCAATGGCCCTCCTGAAAGCGAGTACTTTCATGCCAGCTTTAAAAAAGCAAGCCGTCAACCCCGGTACGATTACCTTGGGACTTCCCAGTGCCTTCGCCTCGGCTGAAAATGTATTCAAGAACATATTCCGGTGCCGCAAAAAGGGGCAGGAATTTTTAGGGCAGGTGAGTGTCGATTCCAGCGCCCAACAGGTGAAGTGGGAGATGTTCAACGAAGGGTATTACGATTTGTTTCCGTGCGAGACGTCGGATGTGCAGGAGTCCCTCCAAAGCCGACTGCTTGGTCAGGTGGCGCAGTTGGAACACTTGCCGGAATCACATCGCATGCTGGTGCGTAGTTTTCTCAAGGAATGCCGGGCTCAGGCCCGCCAAGCGGAACTGGAATTAGTAGAAGTACCGCCGGTCGATGAACGGGATCTGAAGGCGATTTATGATCGTTTGAATCAAGAATATTTTAACGGCAAAGTGGAAGCCCGAGTGGAGTGGGGAAAAAATATCAAAATTCCCAACCGCCGTTCCTTTAGCTTCGGCTCCTATGATTCCAAAAACAAGTTGATCCGCGTTCACCCGCGGCTGAAGCAGGATTTTGTTCCGGTGAGCGTACTGGAGTTGACGGTGCATCATGAAATGTGCCACCAGGCGGTACCGCCGGTACGGCGCAACGGTCAATGGCAGATGCACCATAAGGATTTCAAGGCCAAGGAAAAAGAATACCTCCATTACCGGGAAGCCATGCAGTGGGAGAAAAAGCACTGGATCAAATTGATGGCTCCCGCCCCCGAGTAATCCCTCTAGCTCGTATTCATTTATTCTCTTTCCCGTTGATGGGAAACGAGATCACAAACATTGTTCCCTCGCCCGGTTCGGATTCAATTTTTATATTTCCACCATATTGTTCCACCACCCGATGGACTATGTTGAGCCCCAGTCCCGTGCCTTCACCCTGATCCTTGGTGGTGAAGAATGGATCGAATACTTTGGTAATGTGTTCGGGAGGTATACCCGGGCCGGTATCCCGGATTTGAACGACGATGAATCCGTGGTCCTGTTGGGAGGAGAGAGTCAGCTTGCCCTTGCCCTCCATCGCCTGGACGGCATTGCTTATAATATTGAGGAACACCTGTTGGATTTCTTCCGGTTTGGCTAGTATGCCGGGAACCGAATCAAAATTTTTCTCCAAGTCAATGTCGTCGGTATAAGTAGCCATTAAGGCTATTTCCGAGGCCGCTTCGAGCCGCTCGTTGATATCGACTTCTTTCATGGCATCCTTCTCGTTGGTGCGGGCATAGCCCGACAGATTGAGAATGACGGATGCCATATGTTTGGATCGGTCCAGCACTTTTTGGGCGAGGGGTTGGATTTTAGAAATCTGTTTTTCCTCCAGGATGGCTTCGGTGAAACCCATGATGGAATACAGCGGGTTGTTCATTTCATGGGCGATCCCCGCCGCGAGGGTTCCCAGGCCGGAAAGTTTGTCGGCCTGGGTCAACTGGTCCAACAGCCTCTTTTCTTCGGTAATGTTTTTCAAGATGAGGCCGATGTGCCGGGATTTTTCCTCTTCCAGCACCACATCGAAAAACTTATAGGCGAATATCTGATCCCCCAGGGTGACAGTGTTTTGGGTGTCCTTGCTGGAACCCCCATCAGAAGGAGCCAAGGGATCTTTGGCTTTATAGGAAGAGTCGGGCTGGGGAGGAGGGTGGCTATCCGTTTTGATTCCCCATTGATATTTCTTTACCTCCTTACTCAATAAGTCCCACTCTTTAGAATGTTCCAAAGAGATTTCAGAGAGGGTATGCTCCAAATACCTGGCGGGTGGGCAGCCGGTCAATTGTTCAAAAGCCCCATTTGCGTATTCGACTTTCAAATTGGAATCTAAAATCAGAATCACTTCCGGAACGCTCATTAAAATAGTGTCAGTATATTTTTTAAGATAAAGCACTTCCTGGGTTTTGGCTTCCACCTGGTGTTCCAATCCCGAAAACGTCTTTTGGAGAAGTCCACTCATGGTATTGATTTCTTCCGCCAGGGATTCGATTTCATCTCCGGTTTTGATGTCGAGCGGTTCTACCGTTTCGCCTCGGCCGATGGATTGCGCCGCGCGTTGCACTTGCCGGATGGGGCGCACGATCTTGTTAGCCGCAATGGAACCCATGATGGCGATCAGGAGAATGGAGAATATTCCGGTACCCGAAACCCAGAACAGCAGGCTTTCTGTCGGAGCAAACAATTCGTCGGAAGCCTGCCATGCAAAAGTGAACCACCGCAGATTGCTGGAGGCTAAAGTGGTCTGGCTTGTTTTTTCAAGGGGAGAGTAGCCGATGATGGAAATATCCTCGCTTCCATGTCCATCCCCCAGTGTTTCAGCCCAGGCCGCCGAGGGACCGGTTACGGCTTTGACCAGTTCGGGGTCGGCCAGTTGGTGTCCCGTCGGTAAAATCGGGCAGTTCAGTACCATTCCATTGGAATCGATCAGCATGACATGACCGGTTTCACCAAAGGTGATGGTTTCGAGGGCATTGGAAAAATAATCTTTGGCGATATACACCCGGTGCAACACGCCAGCGACCTGGCCCTCATGATCTTTGATCGGTACCGCCAACTCGAATGTGTAGTCCTTCGACTTGGGATCCTGAACCAGGGAGCCGATAAAGGTTTCCACGTTTCCTGGCATTATTTTTTTCCAGGCAGGAAGGTGGGTGTTCGCATAGGTGGGATGAAAGTTAATACTGGAAACCAGCAATCCTCTGGCGTTGGTGATGAACAGGGCCAATGTATTTTCGGAGGCATAGGAGTCGGTCTTCAAAAAACCCTTCAATACTTTGCTGGCTCTATTGGTGGTGGGCGAGAGAGATTGAGGGTTTTGATCGTTCCACGCCTGGGATTGTTGACGGATTTCCTGGTCGATTTTAGAAGGGGAAATTTGCTTCAGATATTTGTTTTGCTGCGTGACCCAAAGCACCAGCGTGGGATGACCGGCGAGATGGGTGATTTCATAAATTTCCTCCTTCAGCACGAGGTCGATCTTAGTGGACGTTTCGTAGGCCAAGGCCTGGAAGCTGGCGCCGATCACCTGGGTCAGTGATTTGTTAGCCTGCAGGTAGGAGAAAATCATGGCCAGGATCAACGGCACGGTTCCAACCCCGATCACGATGGCAATCAATTTATTTTTTAATCCCATACGCAAAAAAGAAAAAGAACGGTACGCGGATTTTCGCTTCTCGGTCACGGGCCACCCTTATTAGAGTGAACTAGGATATTTCAGATACCCATCACAGCCAATATAGGCCCAAAGCCTTTAAATTTCATGCTTTTTACAAAAAAAGTGGCGAGGTTCCGGCCCAAGGCCTATTTTTAGGAAAAGATTAGCGCGTCCTCCCTGGAGGGGGAAAGCCGAGTAATGGGCATTAAGTAAAATCGAGGCGTGATTAATTCCATGCACTGATCCTAAGACCTTTAGAAACCTTTATGAAGGGGGTTACCATGGCTAAGGGAAAAATTCTGGTTGTGGATGATGAAGCTGACGTTCGGGATGTAATTAAGCTGCAGTTGGAACAGAGAGGGCTCAATGTATTGGAAGCGGTGGACGGGCAGAACGCCATCGACATTCTAAAAACCGGAGACAATATGATGAATGTTGGAGTGATCCTGTGCGACATTCGGATGCCCAAGGTCAATGGGGTGGAATGCATTCAATTCATTAGAGCGCAGGCACCGGGTATTCCGATTGTTGTCATCACCGGATATCCAGATACGGAACTGGCATCCGATTTACTGAAAAAGGGTGTTAAGGATTACCTGGTCAAACCCGTGGAAAAAGAAAAACTGTTAGCGGTGGTGGACGCGCATATCTCTGCCGGAAAAGAATTTAATTTTTAATCGATAACGACCTCCGGGTTGAGTAATATAGGGCTTTGCAATCTGTACGGTTGCAAAGCCTTTTTTTTCCTCTACATTGGGCTTTCCTTATGAAAATGATCAAATGTTACATGCGGTTCGAGAAGCTGGATGAGATCAGGGAAAAGCTGTTTGCCCTGGGGGTTCCCGGCATGTCCGTGTCCGAGGTCAAGGGGATCGGCAAACCCCTGAGCCAGATGCGCTCCGACCCCGATCCCGAAAAAAGCAAGGTTCCCCAATTTCACCACCGGATCGAAATCACCATTGTCCTGGAAGATGAAAGTGTTGATGAGGTGGTCGAGGCGATGGCGTTTACCCTGTGTACTGGCAACTTGGGGGACGGCAAAATTTTCGTCCAACCGGTGGAAGAAGCCATCCGGGTGCGTACCGGGGAGAAGGGAACGCAGGCTTTATATTGAGCGGGATTTGGAATGCGGGTTATCATATTGCGTCTGCAAACTTTTTTACTCCCGATACCGGTTTATGCCCATGTCCCTGATTGCCGATAACCTGGCATCCGTCAAACAACGCATGGCCGAGGCCGCCCGGAAAGTGGGGCGCGATCCGCAGAACGTGCGCTTGGTGGTGGTGACCAAAACCGTGCCCGTCGAACGCATTACCGAAGCCGGTGCAATTGGCGGATGCGTGTTCGGGGAGAACAAGGTTCAGGAAGCCCGGGACAAAATTGAAACTCTGGGGACGGAATCCTATCACTGGCATTTCATTGGGCATTTGCAGAGGAATAAAGTAAAGTATATTCCCGGATTGTTTGAGTTGATTCATTCAGTCGACAATTCGGAGTTGGCCGAGGAAATTCACCGGCACAGTATGAAGCATGATTTGGTCACACCGGTATTGATCCAGGTCAATGTGTCGGGGGAGACCAGCAAGTCCGGAGTGGCTCCCGACGATTTGGAGGAACTACTGGAAATGATGGTTTCTCTGAATGGGATTTCAGTCCGGGGGTTGATGACGATTCCGCCGTTCGACCCGGATCCTGAAAAGTCGCGAAAGCATTTTGGCGCGTTACGGCGGTTGCGGGACCGGATGCAAAAAGTGAATATCGAAAATATTGCGATGGACGAATTGTCCATGGGCATGTCGAACGATTTTGAAGTAGCCATCGAAGAAGGCGCCACCTGGGTGCGGGTGGGTACAGCCATTTTCGGGGGGCGGGATGCCCACTGAGCTAACATTGATGCAGGAGAGTGCGTTGTGCTGAAGAGTAAAAAAATAGGATTCATCGGAGGCGGTAACATGGCCGAGGCCATGATCAAGGGCCTCTTGTCCGCTGCCTTCATCGAAGCCAAAAGCCTGATGGTCGCTGACGTCTGTCCGGTAAGGCGGGAATGGCTGCATCAGGAGTATCATGTCAAAACCACCGACGACAACTGCGAACTGACGAAGAAATGCAACATCATCCTCTTGGCAGTCAAACCGCAGTCCATGAAAGACGTGTTGGAAGGCATCGCCGATGAGGTTGATGATAAAAAACTGGTGATCTCCATCGCCGCCGGTATTCCCATCAAAACCATTGCGGAACATTTGAGCCCCGACGGCAAGAAAAAACTGGGAGTGGTGCGCACCATGCCCAATACCCCGGCCCTGGTGCATGAGGGGGTGACCGCTCTGGCGGCCAGTCACAAGGTGTCCGCCGCCGATCTCAAAGTGGCGCACCGGATTTTCGAAGCCGTCGGAAAAACCGTCGACGTGAGTGAATCGCATCTCGACGCGGTGACCGGATTGAGCGGCAGTGGACCGGCCTATATTTTCATGATCATCGAAGCGTTGTCCGACGCCGGGGTGAAGATGGGCTTGGCGCGTGACGTGGCAAACATCCTCACCCTGCAAACCATCCTCGGTTCGGCCAAGCTCGCGCTGGAAAGCGGCAAGCATCCCGGCGAGTTGAAAGATCAAGTCACCTCACCCGGCGGCACCACCATCTCCGGCCTGCATGCTCTGGAAAAAGGAGGCCTCCGCACTACACTCATGAACGCCGTCGAAGCAGCCACCAAACGGTCGCAGGTGCTCGGCCAAAACTCCGAAAACAACCACCCGCCTAAAAAAGGGAGGTAGTCACCCGGTTCGATTTTACAGGCTCTAATATTGACAGGGGTGGCGGACCGGACCATATTAATTATGGGAGGAGACAATAGGGCCGCCTCCTGTTATAGCCGAAAGTTAGTGAGTTTAAACTGAAGTGAAGTAAGTTTGATCGGCTATAAGTTGGTTGGGGTTGCCTCCGATATTATCGGCAGTTAGTTGAAGGCAACCCCGTTGGATCTTTTTTTCGCTGTGAATGCGGAGAAAAGGTCTTTTTTTTATGGCCGGGCAAGGCCCGGCCAGCGTGACGCTGGACCCAGAATAATGTCGCCCTTTCCTTCGACAAGCTCAGGACAGGCTAATCGGCTCAGGGTGACACGTTTGCTTTATAGGCTCCCCTTGCCCTTGTATTTCTGCCATTCGCCCCATCCGGCCAGGCCCAGTCCAATGAACAATATCCAGGTGGGATGCAACACGTTTTCCGGATCGTGGAAATACAGGATCAGCATCAGCACCACCCCGGCCATGGCGATCATCAACCCCCCGTATACCTTTTCCATTCCCTTGATGAACAGGTCCGGGTTTTTCATTTGTCTGCGGATTTCGGGTCTCAGCTGAAAACGGAACACGTTATTTCTCCCCAATCCCGGTGGCAGCGATCACCGCTTCATTCAAATGGCCGGAGCGAAATCCTTCGGGGTCCACCGTCACTTGTTTGAAGCCGATTTCCAAAAACCGTTTGTGCACCGGCTCGAACAGGTTTTCCTGATAAAAGCGCGGCAGGTCTTCTGTGGGCAGTTCGATACGCGCCGACTCCCCATAATGCCGCACCCGCATTTGCTTGAAGCCGAGGGAGATCAGAAAATCCTCCGCCTGCTCGATCATCGCCAATTTTTCAAAGGTGACGGCTTGTTCGTAAGGAATGCGCGAAGACAGGCAGGGCATGGCCGGTTTATCCCAGACGGATAAACCCAATTGCCGGGCCAGATCGCGCACATCCTGTTTGGTGAATCCCGCTTCGCACAGCGGACTGTGCACATTGGCTTCGCGCGCGGAGGCCAGACCAGGACGGTGATCCCCCAAGTCGTCGACGTTGGTGCCGTTGACGATATGTTTCAGGTGGTGTCGATCGGCGACTTCCCGCAGTTTGGAATACAATTCCGATTTGCAGTAGTAGCATCGATTGATTGGGTTCGCCGCGTAGTCGGGGGAGGAGACTTCTTCCGTGTCGATGACGCGGTGTTCGACCCCCAGTGATTCGGCCAGTTCCTTCGCCGCGGTCAGTTCCCGTTGGGCGAGGCTGGCCGAGTTTCCCGTCACCGCCAGCGTGTTGCCGTTCAAAACCGAATGCGCCACCGCCAGCACCAGGGCGCTATCGACCCCTCCGGAATAGGCGACGGCGACACTGGCCATCTCACGGAACAACGATTTCAATTTTTCGTGTTTTTCTTGAAGAGTCATGAGGGAATTCAGGATCAAGCATTTTGAAAGTAGTAACAAATTAACACAAATCGGGAAGGAAAAAAAATATCCGAGAGCAGGAGGGTCTGCTCTCGGACACTTTAAAGAGGAGGTAAACAGGTATAACATCTACCGACTTATTAAACCCAGTATACCATCACGTTTCCAAAAAACCAGATTTTCTGTAAATCTATGGTTTGTTAGATTTACCCTGAATCGAGTGCCCGAGGCTTCCAAGTAAAATCTATATAAATCCTTTAAAATCGATTGCTTATAGGGTGGAAACGGGTGTGGGGAGTTGTCAGAAGTACACGGAAGCGGACAATTGTGGAGGAAGCGCCAGCGCTTCGCTGGCCAGCGTGACGCTGGACTCATTTTTAAATTGCGCTCGAAGAGTTTCTCTAGCTGTTAACCGTCAGCAAGCTCCCTCCCCCGGTAGGGGGCCGGGCAAGGCCCGGAGCTAATTTTTTAACTTGTCATCCTGAGCCTGTAGAAGGGG
>QIDN01000208.1 GCA_003229345.1 Nitrospirota bacterium
CCCTTCTGAATACCTCGGCGATCATTCCGATCACCTCGGGAACATCTCACTGTGTGTGATCATCCTGCTTGCAGTCGGATTGTATTTCCTGAATGTGAAACTGTATCCCAAGGAGTGCTCTCCGAGCACAAAATGCCCGATAGTGTTCTTCCGTGGGTCTTTTCTTCCCTTCTGCGAAATTATTTTTAGCTTCTTCAATTTTTTCCACTATTTTTCTGGTGTCCATCATAACCTCCTATTTATCAGCATCATCCACTAATTTTGTGAGATGAAACCGTAAAAATTCAGACAGCGATTTAAAGCCTTCTTTTTTTTGCAGGATAAAAAGTTGGTTTTTTAATTTTTCTGGAATCCTAAGATAGATTGACTTTTCCATTTCCTACCTCTCTCCTGCCAGGACGGCGAAAGTGGCATCATGAGTGCATCCATTTCCACTCAGACCACGGTCTACGAAAATCACGCTTTTTTCTGTCCGCTCGACATGGTCTAGCCCATGAAGCGGATCGAAATATACACCGGAATGCCGCATAATTTCCCAGGCTTCGGCCTGGTCGCCAGTCGCCTGGAGCTGCCGAAACAGTTCCGTATTCCGAACAATATGATGTTCCGGGATTTCAAATCCTTTTCCGAACCACATTTCATTACCTCCGTGCCCCGTGGGGCGTTATGGGGAGCCGGTGGGCTCCCCTGTGTGTGTTCTGTTTCCTATGACCGGTACCAATCTCCCCTGGGCCGGTCAGCGTAATATTCCGCCTTCACAATCTTGATCAGGACGAGCCATAAATCGCCATCGCCTCCAACTGGTAGGCACCTAGTGGAAACCCGATCCACGGCGGCCTGGGCTTCAGTCCGGCCTTTCGGATCGAAAGTCTCGAAAATCTTCCGGGCCAACCTTTCCACCCCACCGGCTTCGAAAGCGGCCTGGGTTTCTTTTTCGGAGAGGGAAGCTTTTTTCTCTTCCACTACAGCTTCCTCTTCTTTTTCAGCTTCTGGGGTTTCCATTTCCACCGCTAGAAGCTCGTCGATTGTGGCCATTAGTATGTTCACGTTTCCAGGCCGTGTGGCTGAGAAACTCAAGCCCTTGTATTCATCAGCATTCCGGCCTCGAACATCTTCAGCGTTCGCCGTGATGTATCCGGTCTGCTGTCCGTTTCGGCCCTCTACATATATTCTGCATTTCCCACCCTTTTCCCACACCTTGGTATCTTCTACTTTTTCTGCTCTGGCTTTTAGTTCTTCGTGTTTCATTTCCCTATCTCCTCTTGGTTGATTTCTTTTCATCCCCATCTTCTAATATAAGTATAGCAATCTGCGATACAAATGTCAAGGGGAAAATGCGCTTTTTTTGAAAAAAACAAAGAAAAGTGTTGACAGATATGTCAGCAGATTGTCCTTTTTTTACCCCCTCAAAAAACCTTGTCAAGCAAAAATAAGCAAAAATAAGCAAAAATACCCAAAAATAAGCAAAAATACCCAAAGATACCAAAACGGCCCAAAACCGGGGTTATAATTATTTCAGAGTAAAAAGATGGATTCCCGCCTCCGCGGGAAGGACACCAAAAGGAAATTATATGGCCGCTACATTCACAACTTGGTCCGCGCTGTACACAACAATGCTGAATACCCTGGCGGATTTCGTCACAGGGAAAATCACGATCGCTGAATATTCTATATCCTCCGGGGGGAACCTCCGCCGCATGTCATACCGCTCCTTCGAGGAATTCAAGGCCGGTTTGGAATATGTCAAGCATATGGCTGACCAAGAATCCGGTACAGTTGTCCGGCGGACATATGCCAAGCAGGGCGGGGGCGGACGCTGGTAGTCCGAATAATTCGGAGCATTCATACAACACATAGACGATAGCAGCTGCTGATAACCACAATATGTTGACATTAAGCAGATTAGAAAAAATTGAAAACGCACTTGATCGGGGGATTGGCGTGTTTGCTCCCAAATGGGAGATAAAACGCCGGATTGCCCGCCAATATGCCGATAAATCCCGAAAGTTGAAAACTCGTTCTCAATATGCGGCGGCTAAAACCCACCGACTGACCGGGGACTGGCTCCCCGCCAATACCGACATAAATTCTCTAATAAAATCATCCTCCGCTATCATCAGAGCCCGGACGCGGCAGCTTATCCGTGATTTTCCATATTTCAAACGGGCGATCAATATTCTGGCCGATTATGTTGTCGGCGACGGGATCGTTTTCCAGAGCAGAATCAAAACACCGGATGGAAAGCTGGATAAAAAAACGTCCCAAAAAATTGAGGACGCCGTCAAATGGTGGATGGACGATAAGGACGCCAGCGGCAAGCTCTTTTTCTTTGAGTTTGAGCGGCTGGCGAAATTTCAAGATGTGGAAACCGGTGAATATCTGTTTGTCAAAAAATGGCTCCCGAAGCGATTAGCGAAAGACCGCTACACACCATTTGCCCTACAAGCCTATGAGGCAGACTGGTTAACAGACCTGTACGTCAAGCCTGCCGAAGGCACCCTGGTTGACCAGGGAATTGAATACGATACTGATACCGGCCAGGTGATTGCCTACCATTTTATGGTTCCGGACGGATTTAATCCGCAACTTACGGGCAGTACAAAAACGGTGAGGGTAAAGGCTGAGAATGTCATCCACGGTTTTGAGACTCTGCGGCCGTCCCAACTACGGGGCATATCGCCATTTACCACGGCGATCCTGATCGCCCACGACCTGAGTGACTATCTGGATGCCGAGGTTGACGGGGCGAAAATGGCCGCTAAATATTTAGCATTCATAAAAACAAACGATATGGGGGGAATACAGGCCTCCGGTATTACCGAAACCGAGGATGACGGGAAAAAAATTGAGGAATTAGAAAATTGCATCCTGCAATATTTGCGCTCGAATGAAGAAGTAACTATTGCCAGCCATAACCGTCCCGGGAACAATTTTGAGGCGTTCGTGAAATTTGTTCTCCAGATGGTGGCCATAGCCACGAATACCAGCTATGAGCTGCTGTCGGGGAATTATGAAGGTATAAATTACAGCAGTCTCCGGGGGATTAGAAACGACCTGGCGAAGTCCCTGAAAGCGCATTCCAAGCGTCATATTCTCCATTTCTCACGCGTGGCAATCTTTGATGCCATAACCGCCGCCGTTATGGTCGGGAAACTGGATCTGCCGGGGTATTTTCAGAACCCCCGATATTATCATCAAAGCGTATTTATCCCGCCCGGCATGGAATCGATTGACCCCCTCCGGGAGGGTAAAGCCTGGATTGAACAAATCGGGGCCGGGTTGCGCTCCCCGCAAGAAATAGTTGCCGCCCGCGGGCGTGATTATAAAGAGGTGCTCAGAGAAATTGCCGAAGCCAAGAAAATGGCCGATGAACTGGGCATACCATGGCTACCGAATACCAAAGGAACGGCTATGCAACAGAACCCAGCCAAACTAGGAGCGAGTGAAAATGCCAAAAAATAAAAGTGCAATTGATAAAAGCTTAAATTACCGGACATTAAGCCTAAGAATGGAGAATGGTCAGCCGGCTACTTTAGATGAAAAAAACAGATCGGTTGAGATGATAGGCGCTACAGAAAATCCAGTGGATGTTCTTGATTGGAAACAATGGGAAATTTGGCCTGAAGTATTGCGCATGGCTGGTTGTGTTCTGCCGGAATCAAGACAAATTCCGCTGCTTGATACGCATATGCGATATAGCAGTAATTCTGTGATTGGGTCTTATAGAAACATGAGGTTAGAAAATCAACAGCTTATCGGCAGGGCTCATTTTTCGGAAGCCCAAGAAGCCCAAGGTCCGTACCAAAAAATAAGAGAGGGACATATAACCGATTGTTCAGTCGGATACAGAGTCCTTGAAATAACCAGAGTCGAAAAAGGCAAGACTGAAACAATCGCTGGTAAAACATACACCGGCCCGATGAGAGTTGTCACGAAATGGCAGCCGCGGGAGATGAGTATTTGTCCCATCGGGGCAGATGAGATGGCAAAAGTTCGGGCGGCCACACAGCAGCCCATAACCCCACAAACAGAGGAGTTTAAGATGAACGAGAAAATAAGGAAATATCTGGAGGGACGTGGCCTCCCCAAAAATGCCACGGAAGAGGAAGCCTATCGCTTCCTGGAAACACTGGAAATCCGGATCGATATCCAGCCGCCGGCTACCCCGCCAGTAGCGCCTACCATTGTTCCCCAACCTGCTGCGGCTGCCAATAACAGAACTGATGCAGAGATAGCCCTGGAAGAAAGGTCTCGGATACTGGAAATTAACGGTATCTGCGATCAGGCCGGATTACCGGATAATGTCAGACAGGAACTTATTACGAGAGGTTTGTCCCTTGATGAAGCCAAGACCCGGGCATTAGCCCATCTGACCGCCAACTCCCCGCAGGTCGGCTTTGTGTCCGCTCGGATGGAGATGGGTGCCGATGAGCGGGATAAATTCAGAGCCGCTGCCCAGGACGGGTTGTATTTGCGCGCTGGTCTTGCCGTGGAAAAACCCGCCTCAGGCGCTGATGATTTTAGGAGCTTTAGTTTAATGGAGTTGTCCCGGGAATGCTTACGGCGAGCTAAAAAGCCCATAGGCGGGGACATTAGAGATATGACCGGTCGGGCGCTGACCTCTTCCGATCTGCCCGTATTGTTAGGCGCTATCGCCAACAAATCCCTCCTGGAAGGTTTTGAAACTTCGGAAGAGACCTGGCAGGCATGGGTTGGTACCGGCTCGGTAAATAATTTCCAGAAACAAACCGGAGCCAGGCCCGGAGAGATGGACGATCTGGATGAAATTGGGATTGATGGTGAGTATAAATATGGAAAGACCGGCGAGAGAAAGGAAGAATACCAGGTCGTTACCTATGGAAAAATCTTCCGGCTTTCCCGCCAAGCAATCATCAATGACAACTTGGGAGCGCTTATAGATATCCCCAGGATGCATGGAGAATCCGTATCCAGATTATACGGGGACGTTGTTTATGCAGTGCTGACCGCCAATGCCGCGATGGGTGACGGTGTGGATCTTTTTCACGCCACCCATAGCAACATAGGCACGGGCGGTGTGCCCAGCGAAACTACTATTGGCGAAATTGTGAAGCTCATGAAATTGCAAAAGGATATCAATGGAAAGCGGAGGCTTAATATTCGTCCGGAATTTTATCTTGCCCCCGTGACCATTGAAGGTTCCTCCGAAAAAATCTTCCGGTCTGAATATCTGGATGTAACCTCCGGCTCCCAGCAGAAAAACATTTATTTCGGCGATTATTTCAAGCGCGTATATGAGCCCCGCCTGGATGATGATTCCGCCACAAGATATTACTTTGCCAGCAGGAAAGGGTTGACCGTAAAACTCTTTTTCCTGAATGGTGTCGCGACTCCATACATGGAACTCAAGCAGGGATGGAATAGAGACGGCGTGGAGTACAAGGTTCGGGCAGATGCCGGCGCCAAAGCTATGGACTGGAGAGGTTTAGCTAAGAACGACGGTTTCTAAGAACGATTAGGAAACGAATTAAATAAACCACTTGGAGGGCCAGGGGTTAGCCTCTGGCTCCCCAGACATAAACAGACGGAGGATTATACGATGCAGAATTATATCCAGCAAGGAACCAGGATCAAACATACCGCCGGGGCGGATATTTCGTCCGGCGCTGTAGTGAAGATCGGCAACCGGATCGGAGTGGCCGTGGCCGATATCGCCAACGGTGATGATGGAATTCTGGCTGTCAATGGAGTATTCGAACTGACCAAGAAAACCATCGATGATATGACTACTCCCGGCACGGTGGTCTACTGGGACGCCACCCAAAAAGAAGTTACCGTGACGGTCGGCAGTAATGAAGTGGCCGGCTATGTGTTCGAACCGGCCGGCACGAGCGCCAGCTTGGTCTACGTGAAGATTAACGCATAATAAACTGTTCTGCCCAAGCGGGGGAGCCTCCTCCTCTCCCCCGCGTCCTCCTTTTCATGGAGAAAGATATGTGGGATTTTGATGATCTGGACGCATTCTTCAAGGACTTTGGGGAGCCGGCTGTCCTGAAATGGGATTACCGGGAAATCGATGTCATATTTTTTAATTCCACTACCGACATCCATCTGCTGGAGGAACTAAATGAGGATAGCAACCCTTTTGTGCTGGCCAAAACCAGCGATATCAGCGATATTCCCCATGAGAGTGGAACCGTAATACAAGTAATCATAAATGATGTCAACTATAACATCCTGGATGTCGAGCCGGACGGAACCGGCTTCAGTAAAATAACCTTAAAGAAAATAAATTATGCTGACTGAAATTGAGCAGGCAATCCTCACAAAACTAAGTGATAACGGCTTGTCATCCAAGATATTCGATGCCCGGGCGGATAGACAGAATTTGTCGCCGCCGGTTGTTTTCTGCGCCATCGAAGAGGCTAGTTTTTCCCGGGTGACCATGAACAAAGTTTTCAAACAGGAGGTCTCTATATTCCTGACGATTGTATTTGAAACACTGGAAAATGAAGCGGCTCGGCGTTCAGGGATATATCCTATTCTGGAGGGTGTTATCGGACTCCTGATGCTCCAAAAATTAGGGCTGGCAATCACTCCCATTGTCCCCGTCGGCTACAAAAATGTGACCGACAAGGAGGACGCCCAGAACGGTCAGTTATGGTTCCAGATAGAGTTTAAGACTAGTTTCAATATTGAAAAAACAGATGATGAAGCAGACGCAGTCGAGCTGCTCAAGATCGGCTTGGAATATTATCTCCAGGATCCGGAAGATGACGGCGTCAAGGATGCCGAGGACGAAATAACCCTGAAATGAGCGCAGAGATGACCTCAGACGAAATCAAGGATGCGGTAAAAGATGCCCTAAAAGAGGAACTCGGGGAATTTAATATTTCCCGGGAGATACATTATGAAGACCACAAATTCATCGGGGCGCTTCGGGAATGGATGGGGGAAATAAAAGCTACCGCAGTCAAAACAATTGTCCGGGGGGCAATCAGTATAGTTTTTATATTAATTTTTTTAGGTTTTGTGTTTTGGGGAAAAGGACATTTCAAATAAAAGGAGAGTGAGCCATGCGTAAAATAAAAAAGATTATTTTGCATTGTTCGGATTCTGAATTTGGAAACGCTCTCTTAATAGATTTTTGGCACAAACAACGGGGCTGGAAAGGTATCGGATATCATTATGTAGTTCAAAATGGCCATCCATATTCTAAAACAAACACTCCTCATAAACTCACCTTTTTGGACGGGATGATAGAAGCCGGTCGTCCAGAAAGGAATGGCGGCGCACATGCCCGCGGGCATAACAAAGATAGTCTTGGTATCTGCATGATTGGAAAACCAGGGGAATTTACCCATGCCCAACTGGTTAGTGTGCGGGCGTTAATCCTCAACATCCAAAACAGATATAACTTATCAATCGATGATGTTTATGGACATTATGAGTTTGACTTAGCTAAAACCTGCCCTGGGCTGGATATGTATTTTTTCCGTGAATATATCAAAAATCATGACAAGCTGAATCAACTTTTAGATAAGGAGACATAAGGATGAAAGTAAAAGCCAAATCGGGCACACGCTGCCCTAAGGAAGGTAAACCCAGGGAATACATTGCCGACAGTCATCCGGTGGATGTGCCGAATACGACCTACTATCGGCGGCTGGTTCGGGATGGTTCCCTGATTATAGCGGAATAACCCACTCCGAAGAAAAAGGGAGGTAAGAAATAAATGGGATCCCCAAACATTTCTTTCGATGAAATACCTAGCTCCATTCGGAAGCCCGGGAAATATTTCGAGTTCAACAAGGAGCTGGCGGTCAACACGTTGCCGCAGAACCTCCAGGAATTGGTCATATTAGGCCAGCGCCTGGCAAAATACATTGAGCCGGCCCGCTGGCAGGGCGGCACCCTAAACGACTGTTCTTCCGGGGGAACTTTCACGGGAGATGTCAAGGAAGACATCATTGTTGAAATTGACGCCGCCAATACTCCCGACACGTTCAAGTGGAGCAAAGACGGAGGCGCTACCTGGGAAGCGGAAACGGTTGACATCACGGGGGCGGCTCAAACTCTGGATAACGGAATAACCATCACTTTCGGAGCCACCGCCGGACATGCCGTAGGCGATCAATGGAAATTCGGGGCCTGGCCGGAGCCGACCGTTGCCAAGGAAGTACCCACCCAAGTCTTTTCCACGGATGAGGCGGCGGTAAAATTCGGCTACGGCTCGCTGGTGCATCTGATGGCCATTGCCGCACTGAATGCCAATAATTATCTCCAGCTTTCTATCTGTGCCCTCGATGATGGAGCGGGCGTGGCAGCTGCGGGCACAATAACGATTGCCGGAACGGTCACCGTCTCAGGCTCGCTGGCTGTCTATATCGCCAACAAAAAGATAGAGGTCGGCGTCACCAAAGATGACACAGCGGCGGCGGTCGCCATTGCGTTGCAAAATGAAATTGCCAAGCACTTGGATATTCTAC
>QIDN01000150.1 GCA_003229345.1 Nitrospirota bacterium
CCACCGCCTCTTCGATCATCGCGTCAAGACTGAACAAGCGCCGCTTCAGTTGTTTGGACAAAAGCCGGGAGATCACCGACTTGCCGGTCCCGCGATAACCTAACAGTATGATATTCATAAAGATATTTCCGTACCGCTTTCCAATGAGTGTGTGGTTGGCAGGTTATAATGTTTCGATCCGGGATGCAAACGAATCTCCCTTACCTCTGCAAACCTCATTATTTAAGCCCGTGCCCAGGGAGTTGTGCTACAATTTTGTAAATGTCACCCACTACGGTGTTTATGCGGCTTTCCCGGAAAGGGACCCTATCGTGAAAATAAAACCTGTTACTTGGATCACGGGATTGGTATTAGGATGTTTCCTTACCTCCGGCACTGATGTTTGGGCTGAGGAGGATAAGCTTTTGGGCTTGTGTAATAAGGGCAATTCAACCGCCTGTTTTGAACGAGGCAAAATATTTGTCACTTTGGATAGGGACAATAAGAAAGCCATCCCCTTTTTCCGAAAGGGTTGCGCGGGGGACCATATGACCGCCTGTTTGTGGGGCGGCAACCTGATTCAGAACACGGGCAAGCAGTACAGCCCCCAATGGAAAGAAGCCTCCAAAATGTTCAAAAAAGCCTGTGAGGCGGGTGAGGATGCAGGTTGTTTCAACCTCGGCTCCCTTTACTATAAAGAAGGCCGGGCCAGCAAAGCCAAAAAGCTGTATAAAAAAGCCTGCACTATGGGGAACCAACCCGGCTGTGATAACGTCAAGTGGCTTTCGAAATAACGATTACGCATTAAGAACCTGAAAATGGCAAGTCCCCCAAAAAAGCTCAAAAACTGGGAAGAGCTGATCAATGACGGCCAAAATTATGGAGATGAGGGCCAGGATTTCTCCCCGTTTGAAAAAGCCGTCTTTGAGAGCATCAAAGACAAAAAAGTTCTGAAAATTCAGGACAGTTTCGTCTTCGTGAAAACCGGACACAATGCGGAAGATCCGGATCACCCGGTTTACCTGGCCACAATGCTGGCCGCCTTCGAACCCTTGAAAGTCATCACCAGCCTGATCATCACCCACAACCGGTTCAACGCGGAAGCCTTAAAAATTCTGGTCGACTCCCCGATGCTGAGCGACATCGATTATCTGCACTTGGGATCCAATGACTTGGGAGATGGAGGCGCAAAAATCGTGGCCGAGGCGCCGCTGTTCGCCAAGGTCCATACCCTGAACCTGGAATGCAACGGCATCGGCCCGGAAGGGGCAAAAGCACTGGCGGCTTCCAAAACGCTGACCGAAGTCACCTCACTCAGCATGGTCGACAACCGGGTTGGGGACGAAGGAGCGCTGGCCATTGCACAATCGGAAAATCTCAAGAACCTTACCTACCTGCATCTTGGCGGCAACCGCATCAAATCCGAAGAAGTGAAACAGGCCCTGCGCGAATCAACAAAACTCACCCAGCTTAAAACACTGAAAGTTTTTTAACCGGGCAAGGCCCGGAGCAAATAGGCCGACACGTTATGAAAGTTTCTTCCTACAAAGAATACAACGGCCGGGAAAACCTGCTAGTGGAGCTGAATGAATTTGAACTACTTCCAAAACCCCTCAATTTTCCCGGTCCGTACTTTCATGCCATTATTTTTGCGGATTATGATGATATCCCCAGCAATGATCCACTGTTCGATTTTTTAGATTCACTACTGGAACGCGGAGGAGTCTATTTTGTATGCGGAGGAACGGCAGGGGGCAAAATCCACGATTGTGTAGACGAGCTGATTGTCATCGATGAGGTTGACAAAACAATGAAGTACCCATTGCAACCTGGGAAACCTTCAGTTCAGGAGGATGATATCGTAATGACCACCTGGCATGATGATGAATCTGTTGAAGATATTGTCTGGTCCGCTTTGAATACAGCACGTTCGCCAGATATCTGCATGAAAGAAAATCCCACAAATGTCTTTTTTATAAGGCAGGGTTCTCCTTACCTTGGAAAAGTCAAAGAGTACTTAGAGAACCCTCCGGAAATTTCGTTGGATTAAAAAGCAAAATTTAGATCACTCTTCGTAACCGGGGCGGAGCAGATCAGGGCGGGAGTAGTTGACGAAGGCCGGGTTGGTTTCGACGCCGTCTTTGAGGACCAGAGTTTTCAGGTTCGTCAGGGTTTTGGTGTTGTATAATGCATCACCACCAGCTTCTCCAAAATTGTTTCTACCCATATATAACTTTTCCAGTTGGGTCAAGTGGGTGGACTCGCCGAGGGCCTTCGCGCCTTCGTCGCCAATGTTATTATTGGCCAACAACAATACTTTTAAAGGCGGCAGGGATTCGGCTTGAGCCAGCGCCACGGCTCCTGCATCGCCCAATTTGTTGGCGGACAGATTCAATTCTTCCAGTTGAGACAACGCACCGCCACTGAACAGGTCTGCCACTCCCTCCTCGTTGATGTAATTGCGTTCCAAGGCGAGCACTCTCAAATTTTTCATCGTGTCGCTCTGGCCCAAAGCCTTGGCGGTTTCATTGCCGATTTCGTTCCATCCCAGATTGAGCGATTCCAGACAGCTGAGGTTGGTTGAATTGATCAACGCCACTGCGGCGGCATTTTCCAGGCCATTGTCTTCCATGGCCAGCTTTTTTAAATTTTTGATTTTAACGGAATCGGATTGCGCCACTGCCTGAACTCCGGCGGTGGTGATGAAGTTGATGGACAGGTTGAGCTCTTCCAATTGCTCCAGAGTGGCGCCTTCGAACAACGCCTTCAGGCCGGCATCGTCAATCTGATTGTCGGACAAATCCAGTATGCGGACGGAACGCATTTGCTCGCATTGGGCGAGGATAGCCATCTCGTCGGCCGCATAATAACGGCCCTTCAATTCCAACTGTGCAGGAGTCTGCTCCAGTTGCTTTTTGATTTCCTCTTCCAGCTTAGCCGCCTTCTCTTCGAAGGTGGGCTCACTAGAAACATATTCGCTGTTGCCGTCCCGGGAAATGGCCATCGGGTACTCCTTTTCAAAATACAGGGATTTCTAAAGTCGGGGACCATTGTATCAACGGAAGTTTCCGTTTCTCAAATGATTTCCTTTTTTCTTACCTGCTGGGTCTGGCGGAGACTCTGAAGTCCTATTTCGCACCCTCCTCCAACCTCGCAAAAAACAAATAAACTATTGATTTAAAAGAGTTATTTGAATCTTATGGATACACAGAGCTTCCGGGAGCGACTTTACATTAAAAAAAATTAATATGGGATTAACGAGTTTTTAATTTTCATTTCATATATTCAGAGGCAGACATCAGGAAAATCAGGCGGATGCCCCAAGGCATTAGCTCATTTCACGGGGGAAAAATCATGCACGTATTTAAAACATTGGATATTCGGGGACTCTCCTTCTTCAGCGCGTCGGACAAAACGACTAAAGCATTCAAGGGAGTTACCCATAACGGCATCCTGGAAATCATTCTGGATAAAAAGAAGAATTTTACCGAGGCGTTTCAACAGTGGGCAAAAACACGGGGGTATTCCATTTTCAACCGGGATGAAGATCCCGAGCTGATCCGCCTGTTTATCAAGAAGGACCGCAACTAATCCTTCAGAATCTTTTCCAGTAAAACAATTTAGGCCGGCTTTCCCGACAACGAAACCTGGGTGACCTCCTCTACCTGGGTTCGGTGCCCCTCCTCAAGTCGGGAGAGCCGGTTTGTTTTCGAAGGCCCTCCCGCCCATCATGTCGAACGATTTCTTTGATACAGAATGCGTAACCCCTCCAAAGTGAGAAATGGGTCCACCGTTTGAATGCATTGAACCTGTTTACGAATCACCGGCAGAACGCCTCCGGTGCCGATTACCCGGGCAGGCTTGCCGATCTCGCTTTGCATTTTGGAAACGATGTTATCCACCACCCCCACAAAACCGTACACGGTACCCGACTGAATACTTTCCTTGGTGGATTTCCCGATCACGTGCTCGGGTAAAATAATATCCACCGGCGAAAGTTTGGCCGTGCTTTTATAGAGCGCTTACATAGAAATTTGCAGGCCGGGAAAAATCGCCCCTCCCATGTACTCCCCCTTTTCAGACACCGCATCGAAGGTGGTCGCCGTCCCAAAGTCGACAATGATCAATGGCCCGCCGTATTTCTCGAAACCGGCAATAGCATTGACAATCCGGTCGGCACCCACTTCAGTGGGATTGTTATACAAAATAGGAATTCCGGTTTTGATGCCGGGGCCGACGACCAAAGGATCATTTTTAAGGTATTTCTGGGACAGCTCCTCAAATACCGGGATCAACGGGGGCACAACGCAGGAGATCACAATATTAAGGATACTTGCGGGACCGATTTCGTTGAGCCTTAAAAACTCATTGACCAACACCCAGTATTCATCCGTCGTGCGGTTCCGCTCGGTACGGATGCGCCAATGGGTTTTTAATTCCTCCCCATCGAACAGCCCAAAAACAATATTGGTATTTCCTATATCAACGGCAAGCAGCACACTATTTCCTTTGGTTAAAAATCGATGGCGGCATTATACATGAGGCCGCGAAAGGGAGTAAACAACTGTCAGGGATGCCGCCAGCAATGATTTATTCATGGGCAAGTATAGCAGGCGGATTGATAGCCAAATCATTCCTATTGTTCTTTGGTTCTTTAAGGAAAAACTCATACGTCTCTCTAAGATATGGATCAATTCTTCCGAAAAACCTTATGACCCTGTGAAGGTAAAAACGGATTTCGGTTTGATCAATCGTCGGTCAACAAACTTACATTTGATTGTTTTTTGGATAGTTAGCGGCACATTCAATACTGGCTCCCGGCATTTAAAATCCTTTAAATATAAGGTTTTCAAGGATTTCACCAAGTGAAGCTCAAGGAATTTTCTCGAGCACCCTATTTATAGTATTGATTTTAAAGGGACTTGGTCTGATAATATTTTTACACTCTATTTAACAAACAATTACAGGTATTTGGCGCCGCAACGAGGAAGGCACTTCATTTTCCTCTCCGGATTTCTCTGGACAGTCACTCCTTTTGGGGCAAACGGAATCCGGCCCAATGCCATCAGCACTCGCTCTTGTTGGAGGGGCCATGCGTAAAATTAAATTAGAACAATTGAGACCGGGGATGCGATTGGCTCAAGACGTGGTTAATTTCTCCGGACAAGTTTTGCTTTATAAAGGTAATCCTCTGCAACCCAAGGACATCAAAAATTTCAAAGCTTGGGGGATTCTTGAGATTGCCGTGGAAAACTCCCCGGTGAACTCTTCCAATTCATTGAATAACAATCGAGTCGATACCAATCTTTTGGTTGAAGCACAAAACGAAATATCCAATCTGTTCCGGCACTCCAACCTTTCTCATCCTGTGATAGCAGAATTGATGCGGTTGAGCACCCTGAACAAATTGAAGCAAAAACCCGGTATGGAGAATGTGAATGTCTACTAGCCCCAAGGCTTTACGACCCAAAGATTTGATCACCGGGTCGACCCGAACCTCTTCCCTCCCGGAAATATTTATCATGATCAACGAAGTGGTGAACGATCCGACCAGTTCATTTTCGGACATCGCCCAAGTGGTCAATCTGGACACGGCTTTAAGTGCCCGATTGCTTAAAATCGTCAACAGTTCATTTTACAGTTTCCCATCTAATATTGAGACGGTCACACACGCCATTACCGTTATCGGAACGGAGCAACTGCACAACCTGGCTCTAGCAACAACCATCATTTCCAACTTCAAGGGCATTCCCGACAAAATGCTCAACATGAATTTATTCTGGCGACATAGCATGGGTGTAGCCATCATTGCACGCAACCTGGCGATTCATTGCCGGGAATCCAATCCTGAACGGTTTTACCTCGCCGGCATCCTCCACGATATCGGCCGGTTGATTATCCTGGAAAACCTGCCGGACGAGGCCAGTGAAATCATCACGCGCCAAAATAAAGCTGGCGGACTCGTGTGGGAAATCGAACGCGAAGTTTTAGGATTCGATCATGGCGAAGTGGGAGCGGCTTTATCGCATAGCTGGGGCCTGCCACTCAGCCTTGAGGAAATCATCGGAAACCACCATAGTCCATGTCGCTCCAAGCGATATCCTCTGGAAACCACCATCATTCACCTGGCCGACATCACTGCCAAAGCCATGGAGTTGGGTTCCAGCGGAGATATTCATGTTCCTCCTCTGGATGAAAAGTCCTGGGAACAATTAAAATTGCCTACCGGAGTTTTTTCGGCCATCTGGAGTCAGACGGAAAATCAATTTAACGAAACTGTCGATATTATCTTATCAGGTTGATAAACATGGAAAAAACTATTGCCAGGAAGAAAGATAACGTGAGGGAATTAAAAACCAGAATTCAATTTCTGGAGAAGGAAAACCAATGGTTCTCCTCAGCTATGGAAATGATTGCTTCAATGGGCGACATCCATCGGGATATTCCCCGTTCGACGGACCCAAGTTTTATTTTCAGCATGGCACGCCGTTATCTGAATCAATTGCTGAACTTAAATTCTCTCGCCTTTTTCCTGGTCCACGATAAGGACAATAGCTTTTATCTAGCCAGCGGGGAATCGGAGGAAGAAAACGGACGGTTTCAGGTGGAGTTGGACCACCAGGTTGAAAACGGCACTTTTGCCTGGGCATTGAAGCAAAATCGCCCCTTACTGGTGGAAAGTGAATTGTTCAAGGGTAAACTGTTTCTGCATGTGCTGGGTACGCGCTCACGCATCAAGGGAATGGTCATGGGATGCATGAATCGGAAGATATCAAAGATCCCGCCGGAAATGGGTCATTTGATTTCGATCATCCTACACAATACCGCCAACGCGCTCGAAAACGGTGGGCTGTACAAACTGCTGTCGGAGCAAAACAAAAATCTGGAGGAAGTCGTCAAGACCCGCACTCTTGAGCTAGAAAATAAAGCATTTGAACTGAAGAGGAATATCCAAGAGCTCAAAGACTTTACCTTTATCGCGTCACACGATTTGCAGGAACCGCTTCGTAAGGTGATCTGCTTCGGTGAACGCCTGCGGGTCAATTACGTGGAATTGATGGATGATCGCGCCAAGGAGTATATCGCGGTTATGGAAAAAGCCTCGCTACGCATGCAAAAACTGATTGATGGTTTGCTGCAACTTTCACGGGTTACCACCAAAGGCACCCAGTTCGAAACCACCAACCTCGAAAAAATAGTCGGAGAAGTCTTGGTCGATCTGGAAAGCAAAATCGTTAAATCACATGCACAAATTATTGTGGGAGACCTTCCGACCGTGGTCGCGGACGAAATCCAAATGCGACAGTTGTTCACCTATCTGATCAGCAATGCGGTGAAGTTTCATAAGAAAGGTGTGGTTCCGGAAATCTCCATCGCCGGCCATGCTCTGGGTAACGGGTATTGGGAAATCCTGATAAACGACAATGGGATCGGGATCGACGCAAAATACTGTGACCGCATTTTCAAACCCTTTGAACGCCTTCATGGACGGAACGAGCGCGAGGGTATTGGCATGGGATTAGCCCTATGCCAAAAAATAGTGACACGTCATGGCGGAACCATCTCCGTCAAAAGCAAGCCTGATAAAGGCTCTACCTTTATCATCACCCTCCCGGAAAAGGGACCCGAAATGGTTTACTGAGCGGAGCCTTTTCAGTATGACTCTTCGAGTTCCACACAAACCATGGCCTGCACTTTATTCTTTGCAGGACAAATCCTTTTAGAAACGGTAATATAAAATTACTTGCTTGGCTTCATGTTAGCGAAGCTCCCGCGCGAACCACCCATCCGGAGAATTAAGGACCATGCGTGTTCAACTGATTGAAACGATAGGATCGGAATGTATTTCACTTGATCAGGGGGGAAAGGTGTATCACCTGCTTCTGGGGGAATTGAAAGAAAAAAAAACCGTGGAGGTGGATTTCCAGGGAGTTCAAACCCTGTTCTCGCCTTTTTTAATGGGATGTTTCGGGAAACTGCTGGGGCACTTCGAGAAAGAAACCCTGATGCAGAGGTTGGCGTTCTGCAACATCTCCCCCGACCATTTGAAAACAGTCAACGAGTTCATCGACCGAGCAGAGGCACGGTCCACTGAGCAGTGGGACCTGCAAACGATGAAGGAGCTTTTTGAAGAAGACGAACTGGGAGACTTTTAAAAAAGCCTACCTGTTCCAACCGGCAAAATCTAGCATTTAATCCGGGTTCCTTAAAGACCTTCCTGACGTAAACGAGTCAGAAAATTTTCAATCTCCGTAGCATTGGGCTCCAGCTTGTAAGGGGCATTCGCCTCCTCTTGGCCGCCAAAACCTTCTTCCGAGAAACCGATGTAATAATCGGCCCCCACCTCCCGGCCATGCTTCAATTCTCTAATATCTTTTTCCTGTGAACGGCCTGCCATAGCAATTCCCTCC
>QIDN01000006.1 GCA_003229345.1 Nitrospirota bacterium
ACAGAAAGGCCACACTGAATTGTACCGAGGGGCGGAATACGTGGTGGATTTTCTGCCTAAAACCAAACTTGAAATTGTTGTCAAAGATGAGCAACTCGAAGAAATCATCGAAGTGATCACGAAAGCCGCTCAAACCGGAAGAATCGGCGATGGCAAAATTTTTGTGAGCGATCTGGTGGATGTGATTCGTATCAGAACAGAGGAGCGAGGCGAAGACGCTATCTAGCTGAAGATGAAAAGAATTTCAGTAGACCTCACTTAACTTTTGGAAGGAGAAAAATTAAATGCAGATGAGATTTCGGTCGCACTCGTTGATCGTTTTAATAATTTTGCTGGCGGTTTGTTTTCCCGGTCAGGTACTGGCGGAGGAAGCCCCGGTTCTTAATTCAGGCGATACCGCGTGGATGCTGACGGCGACCGCTTTGGTACTCTTTATGACCATCCCTGGCTTGTCGCTATTTTACGCTGGCATGGTGCGAAGCAAGAACGTCCTGTCAGTATTGATGCAATGTTTTGCGATCACTTCCCTCATGACAGTTTTGTGGGTTATTTACGGCTACAGCGTGGCTTTCGGCGGTGCCGGCGAATATTGGGGTGGTTTGTCCAAAGTTTTTCTGAATGGAATGACGGTCGACTCTCTCAGCGGCAGTATTCCCGAATCCGTTTTCATGACATTCCAGATGACGTTTGCCATCATCACCCCGGCCCTGATCGTCGGAGCCTTTGCCGAACGTATGAAATTCTCCGCGATTCTGATTTTTATGGCTCTCTGGTTTACCATCGTCTACGCCCCCGTGTGCCACTGGGTCTGGGGAGAAGGCGGATGGCTCGGATCCAAAGGTATATTGGACTTTGCCGGCGGGACAGTGGTGCACATCAATGCCGGGATCGCCGGTCTGGTCGCCGCCATCGTTCTGGGCAAGCGCAAGGGATATCCTGAAAAACACATGCCTCCTCATAATTTAGGTTACACCCTGATGGGGGCCTCCATGCTCTGGTTCGGCTGGTTCGGTTTCAACGCGGGCAGTGAGCTGGCCGCAGACGGTACCGCCGGCATGGCCATGGCCGTGACGCAGATCGCCACCGCCACTGCCGCATTGGGCTGGATGTTCTGTGAATGGATAGGCCACGGAAAACCCAGCGTACTCGGTATTGCTTCGGGTGCCGTTGCGGGACTGGTTGCCATCACTCCCGCCTCAGGAGCCGTAGGCCCCATGGGGGCTTTGGCTATCGGTGCAGCCGCCGGGGTGGGTTGTTTCCTTGCTTCCACTAAAATCAAACGCCTCATAGGATACGACGATTCTCTGGACGTCTTCGGCGTACATGCCGTCGGCGGGATCATCGGCGCCCTGCTCACCGGAGTTTTCTGCGCTCAAAGTCTGGGTGGAGTCGGTTTCGGCGGTGACAACATCAGTATTGGTGGCCAGGTCTGGGTTCAGCTCATCGGCATCACCGCAACAGTGGTTTATTCCGGGGGCGTCAGTTTTGTGATCCTGAAAGCCGTGGATGCAGTTGTTGGCCTGCGCGTCGGCGACGACGAAGAAACGGAAGGGTTGGATCTGTCCCAGCATGATGAACGCGGCTATAACCTATAGCTGTCTGATTTTATAACGAGTTGAATTTACAATGAAATTTCCATGAACAAATGAGGAGGAGGTTCGATGAAAAAGTTTTTAAACATTTATGGTTCACGGCTCGGGAGGGTCGCTTTGTTTGGGTTGATCCTGCTGTTGCCGAGCCAGGCATTGGCAGGGAAAAACTTATTTAAATTTTTCGAGGATATGGAAATACACGGGTTCGTTTCATCCTCGTACAGTTACAACTTCAACGCACCCAATTCACAAACCAACTGCGGCAACCCAGCCCTGCTTTCCGGTTGTGTCCGCATTTTTGATCAGGATGACAACAGCTTCAAACTCGACAACACGGAATTGGTATTCCTCAAGAAAACTCCGGATGTAGGGGACATCGGGTTCCGATTTGACCTGACATTCGGCTTCAGCCTGCCTGAGGCAGCCCAAAGGCACCACAGTTCCGCCACAGCCACCCCTTCATCGTTCCTCGCCACGCCTAATGACGATTTCGATCTTCAACAGGCTTATGTTTCCTGGAGAGCGCCTATCGGAAACGGCCTCCAGCTGGATTTCGGTAAATTCATCACCCATGTCGGCGCTGAGGTGTTCGAAGGCTACGACGGCTTCAACATGAACTTTTCACGCACCTTCGTGTTCGGCTGGGGTATTCCTTTCAACCATACCGGACTGCGCGCCACCTACGAGTTTACCGATCAGCTGAGCTTAATGGGGATGATCGCCAACAACTGGGAGGAAGACGGAACCAATGACAACAATAAGGATAAAACCTTTGGATTCCAGATCGGCTATACCCCTGTCGAAAAAGTCGGCATCCTTGTTAACTGGGTGGGCGGCAACCAAGGGATCAAACGGGTAGCGGGATCGCCCCCCAGTATAAACAGCAATTTCCGAAACATTTACGATGTCGTCGTCGATATCGCGTTGACCGGGAAATGGTTCTTACAGCTGAATGCCGACTTGGGCACCGAGGAAAACGGAACAGCTGTTGGAAGCACGGCGAAATGGTGGGGATTTGCAGCCATCGTCCGCTACGATGTCAACAAATGGTTCTCCATGAACGTGCGCGGCGCTCATTTCAATGATGACGATGGATTCCGCTTGGGCGCAGTTGGCAACAAGTTGTGGGAAGTGACCTTGACTCCTGAATTCCGCATCTCTGAAAACATGGTGGTTCGTTTCGAGTACCGCCACGATGAATCCAATCTGGGCGTATTTGAAAACCGCTTGGGTACCGGCACCAAAAATCAGGATACGGTCGCCATGAACGCCTTGATTTTCTTTTAACAACAGGTAACTTCCTTAGGGTAGGAGCCCGGGGAAACTCTGCTTCGCAGGCAGAGTTCCCCCGGGCTTTTTCAATCCGCCTCCTGCCCGGAGGGGCCAGCGTGACGCTGGACCCAATATGCCCCTCTGATTGAAGGAGAGCTATAAAATTGCACCCGACGGTTGGCATTCGCCATCAAAGGTCAGCAAAGTATCAGCGGGGATTCCCCGCTTGCCATTAACCGTCAGCCAGTACCCTCCCCCGGTAGGGGGCTTTATTCCTGCAGACGGAATCGTTACAATAACCGCACCATTATCCTTTCAGGAAATCGTATTGCTGAATCCGGCCCAAAACCAAATTATCTATCTCATGTTTTTGAACGGCCTGCTGTTTCTGGGCCTGAACTTTGTCGCCCACGCCATCATTTTTCCCGGAGGACCGAGATCCAAGAAACTGGGGTATGTTTTGATAGTCACCGTGGCTCTGGTGCTTTGCATCACCCAGGAGCTGGACATTCTTATCGACATGGAGTTTCCTGCAGCGACCGCACGTACTGTTCTTCTGGCCGGGTTCACCGCTCCGGTATTTTTGATTTCGCTGGTGTATTATCGAATCAAACGATCCCGGTTGGAACGCTCCTCATCACCCCAAAACTCCCCCGGAGACCCGAATGCAGATCATTGACTTGAGAAGCGACACCATGACCCAGCCCACCGAGGCCATGCGCGAAGCCATGGCCCAAGCTGAGGTGGGGGATGACGTGTTTAATGAAGACCCGACCCTTCACCAGCTCCAGGATATGGCCGCCGAAAAGCTGGGCATGGCAGCGGCGCTGTTTCTCCCCAGCGGCACCATGGGCAACCTGGTCAGCCTGCTGACCCACTGTGGCCGGGGCGATGAAATCATCCTGGGAGACCGGAGCCACATCTTTCTCAATGAAGTGGGGGGTTTGTCTGCCTTGGGGGGGATTCATCCTCATACCCTCCCCAATCAGGACGACGGCACTATTCCTCTGGAGGCCCTGGAAAACGCCATCCGGCACAGCGACCTGCATTATCCTCCAACCCGCCTGATCTGCCTGGAGAACACCCAGAATTATTGTTTCGGATCACCCCTGACTCCTCACTATATGGATTCAGTGGCTGAATTAGCACACAAATACGGGTTAAAGGTCCATCTGGATGGAGCGCGCATTTTCAACGCTTCTACCGCCCTATCCATCGATGTCAGGGAGTTGACCCGTCAGGCGGACTCGGTCATGTTCAGCCTGTCCAAGGGCCTTTCGGCTCCTGTCGGTTCGGTGATATGCGGAACCCGGGATTGGGTGGAAAGAGCCCGCAAATGGCGGAAAATGGTCGGTGGCGGCATGCGGCAGGCCGGCCACCTCGCCGCCGCAGGAATTGTAGCTCTGGAAACCCAGGTGGACCGCCTGGCTGATGACCACCAAAATGCTCAGACTCTGGCCCAGGGGCTGAAAAAACTCCCCGGCGTTGTGATCGACCCTGAAAAAAACCCAACTAATATTCTTTTCTTCAAACTGGACCACCCGCAAGTGACCCCCGAGGACTTTCTGGCGCAAATGGGTTTGCAGGGAGTCAAACTGCTGTTGATGGAAGGCGGGGTGTTCCGGGCAGTTTTAAACCGGATGGTCACCCGTGAAAACACGGAATCGGCGCTTCAAATCGCGAAATCAATCCTGGAGCGGTAATAGAGGCAATGGAAGATTTGACAGACACCTCCATAGAGATTAGAATGCACAGGTAAAACATTCCACTTATTGTAAGGAGCATTAATGCAGGAATTACTGGAACTGGAAAAACAGGCCATGGACGTAATCAAAAGCCGATATCTATTGTGTATCCTGGTGGCCCAGCGGATTCATCAACTGGAAAAGGGAGCACAGCCTTGCATCGAGGTGGGCGAAAATGAATATGAAAACCCCAAAACCTATTACGAGCTCGCCCTCCGGGAAATCATCGAAGGCAATATGGATTTAGAACAAATCGCAAGCTAATCCCCCCTTCTGGAATTTCGAACCCCAACATTTTTTTTCACTACGTGTCAGGAATAAAAAAAGGCCCGTCCAGATCGGACGGGCCTTTTCTGTAGCTTCGTTGTGTAACAGCTTTAGAGGATTATTTAACTTTCCCCTCTGCGGCCATCTTACGTGTGCGCTTGGTCATCCATACCAACCACATCTGGAACCCAAAGAATGCCACACCTAAAATCGGAGGCATGTAAAGCATGGATGCAGGATTATCGGGTTCAAGAATCGTGTAACACCAGGTAGAAATAGCCATGAGCTCGTCATGCTCTTTATCCCAGCCCGTCCATTGCATGAATGAAATCGGAATAAAGGACTCAACTGGAATTTGAACATCGGTCTTGTCCGGGTTCTCGGTTGTGAGAGAACGCTTGAACATGATCTTCACACGACCCTGATGGTACTTGGAATTCACGACCGTAACACCGCCGGGGGTTTCTTTTTCAGAAACAGCATCAAACCCGTGGCCCACCAGTTCCTTGACGGACACATCGATATCGTATCCGTTGGGATTAGGTGCGGCTGTGTCTTTGTAATCCTTGACCATGAAATTGGCCTTCCAGATATCCACAGGCTTCTTGGAATCGCCGTAAATGAAGTACGGTTTTTCCGCGCCAAACAGCTCTTCCAATTGCCCCGGCCATTGTATGGCGACGGCATCCGGATACGCCGGATCGACTGAAAGAAACCGGTTGTGGTATTCAACCAGATAGTAGACCGCCTGCTCTTCTTCAGACCAGTTGGACATAACCCACAGGTTGTCTACTTTGGGTTTGAAGTTCCGCTGACCACGGGTAATCTGACCGGCCAGGGCAATATAATGCCAGCGCTGGTTCTTTTTACCCGTGTACCCATCCGGCCGCGGCTTAATTTTCATATCGTCATCCGGGGCCTGCCACATTGGATCATTGAAATCCGTTGAAACGGGACCCTTGGTGAACTTGGATTTGACCAGAAAATCGTTGATCGGTTTGTTGGCATTTTTGTCAATCTTTTTACGGGGACACAGGGAATTGACAAACGCCGCCAGCTTCCACCGGTCTTCAACCGTGATTTTGTCCTTGAAGTTCGGCATCGGCGTTCCGTTCAAACCGGTAGAAACGGTTCGAACTATACTGAACGGATCGTACGGATTTCTCCGGCTCCCCCGGAAATTCCAGCACTGCTGCCAGTCGGCCGCGAAAATCGGAAAACCCCAGTCGTCTTTCATCGTCGGGTTACCGTCGCCCCGGCCTTCACCGCCGTGACACTCGAAACATTTGTTCTTCAGGAAGACTTCTTTACCCGCATCGATGTCCTCCTGAGGAACGCCGAGATGATAAGGAGCCGAGGTTCCCCAGGGATTCGAACCGAACTCCTGTACGTAGACTTCTTCATCCTCGTCCGCAAAATCCCGGTCCTGAACCAGGGATTTAACAAATTGGACAACGGCAAGGATTTCATCTTCACTCAAGACCCGGCCTCCCATGACACCGCTGCCCCAAGCCGGCATCGCCGATCCCGGCAAACCGTTTGTGACCGTATCGATCAGGTTCTGGTCCAGAGGTAATTCACCCGAATCCGTCGTGCGGATTTTAAAGGTCCCCTGAATAAAGTTTCTGGGACGGGTAAACAGTCGGTCGGCAGAGGGTCCATCGCCGCCGCCTTCAACCCCATGACACCAGACGCAACGCTTGAAATAAATCCTTTTACCGAGTTCCAGCTTGTCCTTCTGAATCTGATCCGGTAGTTGCGCTTCCTGCGCCAGAAGAGTCGACGGCAGACCCACGATCAACATCACCGCCAGTGCGATCAAGAAGTGCCTTACTGTTTTTATAGGCTCCGTTAGCATATCTTCCTCTTTATGTGAATATTTCAAAAATGAAATGATTGGATTCATGGTTTATTCCTCACCACCTGAAGCAGACTCTTCATCGAAGGTTCGTGGATGCCATCCGGTGTACCAGTACTCAAACAAGATGACCTTCCAGATTTCCTCCACCTTCAAATGCTCTTCCCAAGGCGGCATCGCCGAGGACCACGGAGTCGATTCATTCGGCAGTCCCGGACCACCCTTGGCAACCCGCCAGAACAGGAAGGATTCGCGCAACATGGCAATCGTTCCAGGATCGATGAAGTTTGCCGGAGTCGGGTTGAACACGTGGGAGAACATTCCCAAGCCGTTCAACTGGTCGCCGTGACAGTAATGACAATTCTCAAAGAAAATAGTGCCACCTTCCGTCACCGACTTCATGTATTCCACTTTGTCGGCATCAAGGAAGGGGAACTTACCTTCTACCGGAAGGGCGTTGCCCCCGGGGCCGCCATCCACATAGTTATCCTGCTCGTCAATACGGAAAGGATTCTGCAATCCTTCCAACGTGTAGCTTTTACCATGCACCTTGGTGGTGGCCGGAGGCGCCGGGTGAACCGTACGCAACTCTACCGGCTCGGCAAAGCTGGGTTCGAGTGACTTGTAGGTCGCAAAACCCACCAGCAAAGGTAACGCAATAAAGACGACATATTGCGCCACCTTGTATTCCCCGACCACTGTCTTGACGATCGGTTTTCTAAATTCCGCGAAGGTCACCGGATCCTGCGAAATATACAGGAAGGTGCCGATGGTCCACAGCATCATGTAGGTGATGAGCAGGGTCCACGGAATCGGCGGAAACAAGACCACTTTATAGAAATACGCACCCAGCAGCCAAACGATCAAACCGTTCAGGGCAATGGGGGGTTTCAACTTCAAGATGATGTTGAAACCGATACAGTACGCCACAAATAATAGAAAATAAGAGTAACGGTTTAACAGTACGCCGGGCTCTTCCATTTTCAGAATAACCTGCTCAAACAATCCGAAATGGAATACAGCGAAGCCGACCAGATATAAGATAAGTCCTGTCACTACCTTATTCATTACTTAAATCCCTCCTGGATCAGCCTTCCGGCTGGGTATTACTAATAAAATCCACCAATTTTTCAAGCGCATTGACGGATAATTTGTTGGCGAAGTCCGGAGGCATGAGGCTTTCCGGAAACAGCTCCCCTTCGGCTTCGTTAAACACGATATAAGCGTTGGGGTTCAGGATGGACTCCCTGACGTAATCGCGGCCTGTCCTGGCCTTGCCTTTATACCTCGGATCCTTGATCCGTTGGGGGGCGTTGATCTTCTCATGCAACTTGGGTCCCAACTCGCCCACCGCCCCTTCAATACCCGGAATGGTGTGGCACAGCGGACAACCCAGAGTGTTGAGCATGACATCGATCGGCTCCGTACCCGTTACGAATACAGGGCCTTCCTCATCGTCCCCCTCATCTTCCTTGGGCGCTTCACCCGTAGGCAGAGGAATGGTGACATTGCCAAATTCACCCGGTGAATCCTTGGCCTGGAGCCAAGCGAGAACCGCATTCAACTCCATCAAACCCAAGCTGATCGGTGGCTTGCTGATAACCG
>QIDN01000263.1 GCA_003229345.1 Nitrospirota bacterium
AGGAGCCCATTTTTGAGCTTGAGGGAAAAGGATGTGGAGCGCTGGAAATAACACGCAGGAGTAAACCACAAGGCCTCCTATCGGTCCCTTCAATCCCCAGGTTCCTCGGAAATCGGTTTTTTTAAACATCCGCGCTCATAAATTCGATGAATGATACGATGGATCGTTTTACGGCAATCTCGATATCTTTTCGTGATACTATACTCGGCTTTAATGCACCACAAAGTCAACAGGAGCCTGTATCGTGGAAGTGAATATATCCGCCTGGAAGGACCAAGGCCTGTCGGATAGCGAAATTAAAAAGAAGCTCGTTCTCTCCAAGCATAATTTGGTAAACAGTAACCTGAGCGAAATCAGCATCAAGGGAGCCAACCTTTCGCAGGGGAATCTCATGCGCGCCAATATGAGAAAAGCGGATCTCACGGAGGTGGATTTCCGTGGCGCCGACATGATGGGAGCTCTCTTTGAAGGGAGTAATTTGACCGGTACCTTGTTTACCGGCAACCATATGACCCAGGCGGTGTTTAACGAAGCCCGGCTTGATCGGGCCAACCTGAGCGGAACCAATCTGGCCAACTCCGTTTTCAAATGGGCAAAAATAACAGGCACTGTTTTCACCAAAGCCGTCATGACCCAGGCCGTGCTCACCGGTACCGAAATGGATCGGGTTAATTTCATCAAGGCCGATATAACCCATGGAAGTTTTCGCGAAGCCGTAATGAAAGGTGCCCAATTCAGCTTTGCCAAATGCGTTCGCACGGATTTCCGCGAAACGGAAATTGAGGGAAGCGATTTTTCCCAGGCCGATCTCGGCCAGGCCGACTTCCGAGTGTCCACGATCTCTCAAACTAAATTTAACGGTGCCAATTTAAGCCAGTCCAATTTTACCAGCGCAGAAATGGATGCGGTCGATTTTAGCGAGGCCAATCTGGAGGAGGCTGATTTTACCGACGCCGACTTAAAGGGAGTGATTTTTAAAGGCGCGCAACTGGGCCGGGCGAATCTCGAATCCATCTCCAACCTTTCCTGTGAGCAAATCAATCTTGCCAAAATCGACAAGCACACCAAACTTCCGCCTCATCTGGAAGTGATCTGGGAGGGAAAAAAGTTTGAATGCAAATTGCGGCAGTAATTTTAATCCACATTAATCCTTAATATTCAATTAATTAGGTAAGAGAGACTTTGGCTTTTGAGTTTTCCCCGGGAAACCGGAAGAACCGAGGGTCAGCCAGAGTTGACAAGGCTGAGGTATTTTTCTACTATCCATAGCAGAGAACTTTTTCCATGGAATCCAAGCCCGTAGAATCGGTATCGGGCGCTCAAGGATGCCTCCCATTTGAGAACCATTGTCATTCTTTTCCGAACTTGAGACCACTCATCTCTAGCATTCCTCTCGCGTTTATTCGAACTGACAATAATCGGGTCCATTCGATGGTCGCCCGGAACAGAGGCTTAAAAACACATGAACAGAGATTTGAAGATTAGCAAGATTGTCATTGCCTCCGACCATGCAGGTTTTGAGTTGAAAGAAAGTATCACAGAATGCCTGAGAGGGGACGGTATCTCAATCGAAGATCTTGGGCCGAGCAATTCCGACCGGGTGGATTACCCCGATTATGGAATCAAACTTGCCAAAGCGGTTTCGGATGATGAAAGCCTGAATGGCATCGTGATCTGCGGAACGGGTATCGGCATGTCCATCGTGGTCAATCGGTTCCCGAAGGTCCGGGGCACCTTGTGTTCGGATGTGTATACCGCCAAACTGTGCCGACAGCATAACGACTCCAATGTCCTGATTCTTGGAGGCCGCGTGGTGGGCAGCGGATTGGCCCATGAGATCGTCAACACTTGGCTGGCAACTCCGTTTGAAGGCGGCCGCCACAGTGAACGTCTGAAAAAAATAGATGAAATCGAAAACATGTTAATCAAGGGAGAACTGTAAATTGTCACTCTTATCAGATTTCGATCCGGATATTTCAAACGCCATCAAGGGGGAGATCGAGCGGGAACACTTTACCCTGGAGATGATTGCTTCCGAAAACTTTGTCAGCCCCCAGGTGTTGGAAGCTCTGGGATCGGTGATGACCAATAAATACGCCGAAGGGTATCCCAACAAACGTTACTATGGCGGGTGCCGTTACGTCGACGTGGCCGAACAGTTGGCCATCGACCGGGCCAAGCAAATCTTCGGGGCCGAGCATGTAAATGTGCAGCCGCATTCCGGTTCGCAGGCCAATATGGCGGTCTATCATGCGGCTCTGCAACATGGCGATACCGTCCTGGGCATGAACCTGTCGCATGGCGGGCACCTGACGCATGGTTCGCCGGTGAACTTTTCCGGTTACAGCTACAAGTTCTTTCAGTACGGGCTCAACAAGGATACTGAATTGATTGATTACGACGAAGTGGAACGCTTGGCCAAGGAACACAAACCGAAGATGATCGTCGTCGGTGCCAGTGCCTATCCACGAGTCATCGACGCCAAACGATTTCGCGACATCGCCGATGAAGTCGGCGCGAAAATCATGACGGATATTGCCCATCCCGCTGGCCTGATCGCGGCCAAGCTGTATCCTTCACCCATCCCGTATTCAGAGTTCGTCACCACCACCACACATAAAACCATGCGCGGACCGCGCGGCGGCATGATTCTATGCCGGGAGGAATTCGCCAAAGAAGTGAACAAGAAAATATTCCCCGGTATTCAGGGCGGACCACTCATGCATGTGATCGCCGCTAAAGCAGTGGCCTTTAAAGAAGCACTCAACCCGGATTTCGTAGCGTATCAAAAGCAGGTCATCAAAAACGCGCAATGTCTGGCGGACTTTCTCAAAGACAACGGTTATAAAGTGGTCAGTGGCGGCACGGATACCCACTTGATCCTGGTCGATTTGACGCCGCAGGACATTACCGGCAAAGCCGCTGAAGAGGCGCTTGATCTGGCTGGCATCACCGTCAATAAAAATACCGTCCCCTTTGAGACCCGGAGTCCCTTCGTCACCTCCGGCATTCGCATCGGCACTCCGGCCCTCACCACCCGGGGCATGAAGGAAAAGGAGATGAAACAGATCGGGGAAATGATGAGCGGCATTTTAGAGCGAATAGATGACAAGGAATTAATCGAGCAAACCCGCCTGAAGGTACGGGGACTGTGCGAACAATTTCCCTTTCACATGGAAATGGCTGACAAATACTGATCCCCTATGAAATGCCCTAACTGCTCGAACATGGAAAACAAGGTGGTCGATTCCCGTACCAACCGGGATGGCGACCTGACCCGCCGCCGCCGCGAATGCCTGAATTGCGGCGAGCGATTCACCACTTATGAACGCATCGAAAAAACGCCGCTCTTCGTCGTCAAGCAGGACGGGCGGCGCGAGGAATTCAACCGCGACAAGATATTGTCCGGGGTGCAGAAAGCCTGTCAGAAACGGCCCGTTAGTGTCGAGCAGATGGAAAAGCTGGTCGACGAAATCGAGCGGTATTTTCAGGAATCCGGCGAAAAGGAGATATCAGCGGTGTCGGTTGGCGAAAGAGTGGTCAAGGAACTATACAATCTGGACAGCGTCGCCTACGTCCGGTTCGCTTCCGTTTACCGTGATTTCAAGGACGTCAACGAATTCATGGCGGAGCTCAAAGGCATTATCAAAAATAAGGAAAATTGAGCCACGGCCTATCGTCGCATTATCAAGCTCTCCTCCCGATTCCCAAACCGCACGTAACCCATTCAATTTTAAGCGTTTTCTTCCCTAAGTTATTGAATATCTAGGGTTAAAGTGATAGCATTATCAGTTCTTTAACCGCATACGTTTTTTTGAAAATCGATGAAAATCATCACCTTTAATATTGCGATGATCAGTTATTTGCTGGCATCGCTGGAGTATTTTATTTATCTCGTTTACCGGAAACCCGGGGTATCCACGCTGGCGACGGGAACCGTGGTGGTGGGACTGTTATCGCATACGGCGATCATCGGGCTTCGTTCTCAGGAAACGGGGCATGGACCCTACACCACCTCCTTTGAAGTGGCTGTTTTCCTGTCGTGGCTGGTGGTGGTAGTTTATTGTTTCACCCATTGGAGATATAAGATCAAGGACCTGGGATCGTTCGTCATCCCGGTGGCCTTTTTGATCCTGCTCTACGCCACTTTTTTATCGAAGGAAATTGTAAATTTTCCGGAATCGCAATTCCGGGTTTTGCTGACTCTGCACCGGACATTATCCATTATCGGATTTGCCGCTTTTGCCATTGCGTTTGGGCTTGGGGTCATGTATTTAATTCAAGAAAAACAGGTTAAATCGAAAAAATTGGGTATGATGTATTTCCGCATGCCCTCGCTGGAATCTTTGGATAATTTGATCTATAAGGCAGTGGCTGTCGGGTTTCCCCTGTTCACGCTGGGGTTTTTGACAGGAGCCATCTGGAACATCAAGATGAGCCAGGCGTCACTGTTTTCTTTGGACCTGGTTGCCATCTGGCCACTGGTCATTGGGTGGGTACTATACGGTTTGGTATTTTTTGGACGGTCCCGGATGGGATGGCGCGGTAAGAAAATCGCCCAGGGTTCGGTGATCGGTTTTGTAACTGTGATGTTAAGCATTCTTTTGCACGTTTGATTATGGCTGAATCAAATCTTGTCATCGTAGGTGTCAATCACAAAACCACTCCAGTGGAATTGCGGGAAAAGCTCGCCTTCACCAAGGGGAGTATTGAGGAGTCGACGGAAAAACTCGGGAGCTTTCCGGAAGTCGACGAGAACCTCATTATTTCCACCTGCAATCGCGTGGAAATCTACGCTCGCGTAAACGATGTCGACAAGGGAATCGATCGCCTGAAGAAGTTTATCTGCGACTTCCACATGATTCCCTACAATATGCTGGACAAACATTTTTACGCGTTCCGGGAAGAAGAAACGGTGCAGCATTTGTTCCGAGTGTCCTCCAGTCTCGACTCCATGGTGGTCGGGGAGTCACAGATACTGGGGCAGGTAAAGGACGCCTACAGCCTGGCCAAATCCCTGCAGACCACCGGCTTGATCCTGAATCAACTATTTGAAAAAGCCTTCAGCGTAGCCAAAAAAATCCGGGAAGAAACCGGCATTGCCGAAAGCGCGGTTTCCATCAGTTCGGCAGCGGTGGAGCTGGCCCGGAAAATCTTCGAGGATCTGGAGAGCCACACCATCATGCTGGTCGGCACCGGCGAAATGGCGGAACTGGCGGCCAAGCATCTGATCTCCTACGGCGTTAAAACTGTGTACGTCGCTAGCCGAACTTATGAACGGGCGACCGCCCTGGCCAAAACTCTGAACGGCAGTGCGCTGGACTTTGAGCATTTTAAAACCGAATTGCACAAGGCCGACATCATCATCAGTTCAACCGCCGCGCCTAAATTTATCATCACCAAAGAAATGGTTCAGACTGCTATCCATGAACGGAACAACCGGCCCATGTTTTTTATCGACATCGCTGTTCCCCGCGACATCGAGCCGGAGGTGAACGATCTTGAAAACGTTTATCTGTATGATATCGATGATCTGCAAAGTGTGGTGAACGCCAACCTTCAGGAGCGGGAAAAAGAAGCAGAACTGGCCATGGGTATTATTCAGACGGAAGTCAGCAAATTCAATAATTGGGTGGATTCGTTGGATGCCGTACCGACCATCGTTGAGTTGAGAAAGCGTGCGGAAACGATCCGAGTACAGGAAATCCAAAAAACCCTCAGGAAAATGACGCATCTCTCGGATGAAGACAAAAACAGCCTTCATCTAATGACCTCATCCATCGTCAATAAAATTCTGCACAAACCCACCGTCAACCTTAAAAAGAAAACCCAAACCGCCGAAGGCCGAACTTATCTGAAAGCCATCCGCCACTTGTTTCACCTGGACGACTGAATGTCGGATTCCTTTTCCAAAAAGATCACCATTGGAACACGCGGCAGCCCTCTGGCTCTCTGGCAGGCTCACTGGATTAAATCCCAGTTGGAATCCTTGCATGACGATTTGACTGTCGATCTAGTCAAAATCAAAACCTCCGGCGACAAAATTCAGGATGTTCCTCTCGCCAAAGTGGGAGGCAAGGGACTCTTCACCAAGGAGATTGAAGAGAGCATGTTGCGTTATGAAACCGATATCGCGGTTCACAGTATGAAAGATGTTCCCATTCAATTTCCTCCCAGCTTGACGCTATCGGTGGTGACTGAACGGGAAGACCCGCGTGACGCGTTGATTTCCAGGAAAAATTTAAAACTGGATGATCTTCCGAAAGGCGCCAAGGTCGGTACCGGCAGTTTCCGCAGAACCACTCAACTTTTGCATTACCGCCCAGACCTGGAAGTGATTCCCATGCGCGGCAACGTCCAGACCCGGCTGAACAAACTGGAGTCGGAAGGATTGGATGCCATCATCCTCGCCGCCGCGGGACTGATACGCCTGGACATGGCCGACCACATCACCGAATACATCGAACCCGAAATCATGCTGCCGGGAGGAGGGCAGGGAGCCGTCGGCATTGAATCCCGGAAGGAAGACCTGAGGACCATGAACCTGATTTTCCCGCTGGACCATGAGGAATCGCATCGCGCATTGGAAGCCGAGCGTAGTTTTTTGACCCGGCTGGAAGGTGGGTGTCAGGTGCCCATCGGAGTCTATGCGACGATTGATGGTGATTCCCTGCATTTGCGCGGTTTAGTGGGGAGCCTGGACGGCAAGCAGATACTGAAAACTGAAAGGAAAGGATCCGTGGAAGATCCCCGGGCGATTGGATTTCAACTGGCCGGAGAAATTCTGGAAATGGGCGCGGACAAGATATTGAAAGAAGTTTACGGGACTTAAAGTATTAGTTTAACCTATAATGTTTAAAGCCAGATATCGTCCGGATGGTCCAGCCGCTCCTGCGCCAGCTTTTGAGCTTCTTCCCGAAAAACTAGATCGCCATCCTTTTGATCACTCAAGCGATTCATCAAAGTCCGAATATTGTTGGATACGGTATTGGTGATCAGCCGGTCCACATAGGTCTTTCCATCTTCTCCCTGTGAAAGAACTTGCTCCCGGTACGACCCATCCATCGTCATCTTAAGCTCCACCGCACACCCCATCACTCCGCCTACATTCACGATGAAATCCGAATAGGAAACAATGCCGCGCCGGTTGTGCAGATAGTATTCCGTCATTTTATTGCTCGGGGCGTTGGCTCCCTGAAAAATTTTGCGGCATTGAATGCGATCCGCATTGCGGGCGGTGATGGCATCGGGCCGGGCGGCGGGGATCAAAATATCGCAGGGCGCTTCCAACAACCAGTCGATTTGATCCGGGCCGAACCGTTTTTCCACTTTGCCGGAATAGTTGGATATGCCACCGGGCCGGCGTCGCACGGAATTCAGCTCCTCAACATCCAATCCACGCGAATGCCACAACGCGCCATGAATATCGGACGCCCCGATGATCACCGCTCCGACATCGCTGAGCTTGGAGGCGGTGACGGAACCCACGTTGCCATATCCCTGAATGACCACTTGTGCACCCTTGAGTTTAAAGTCTGACTCCAGTTCCTCGACCGTACGGATCGCCGCAAATAAACTGTGAGCGGTCAGGCCCCATTCATCAATCGGGATGCCGCCTTTGTCAGGAGGACGCGATGCTCCGCCGCGCATGTGGTGAGGGGTTCCCAACCGTTCGGAAAAATATTCGTAGATTTGCTGAATGTCCGTTTCATCCGTCCCCATGTCCGGCGCCGGGATATATTGGTCGACGGAGAACAGGGCTTCTGCGAACAGGCCGATCAAATCCCGCTTCATGCCGGGGTTCCGCGCCATCTCCACCGGGTCGCACACAATGCCCGCTTTGCCCCCGCCGAAGGGCAGGTTGGCGGCGCTGTTTTTAAGAGTCATCGCCCGGGCCAGTCGACGCACTTCGCCGAGTGTCACATCCGGGGCTATGCGAATCCCTCCCAGACCGGGACCGCGCTGTGTGTCATCCACCACCACGAACCCCCAGATGTTTCCGGTCGCCGGGTCCACCACGCGAATCAATTGCTCCGCTGTGCCGTCGTCGTCGGCTGGAAACCGGATCGTTTCGTCCCTGGCGTCACACGGCTCGAGCGTAAGCTTCTTTGGGAGTTGAGTCACAGGCTCAAAATAGGGTTATTTCAGTTTTTTGACATCCGCGATCCAGGGTTCGTATCGCCGACCATAGTTCAGGGTCACCTGGTATCGCGGTTCCACATCCGACAGG
>QIDN01000188.1 GCA_003229345.1 Nitrospirota bacterium
CATCCCGGAGAGTGGAAGAATTGCAAATCGGAGGCGGAGTGACCGCCACCAGAGGGGTTGTCCGGGTCATGACCCTGAACCGAAAATCTTATAAACGATCGACGATCCTGCGATGAAGGTTCCAGCCGCCGATCCGAGATTGGCGAAAAAGAAAATCAGGAATACCCGGATCACGCCGTTTTTCCACCACTTAGAAAAATGAGCGATATCCTCGCGCATCGATTCAAAATCGGCCACCTTGGGTTTCCGGATATAGGATTCTACGATGCCAACCACCATGCCGGCACCGATGGTCGGGTTGAGAGAAGTCAACGGAGCCGCCAGAAACGCCGCCAATATCGAAACCGGATGAGCAAACGCCAATGCGGCCCCCAGGGCGCTCAGCCCGCCGTTGATCACGATCCATTGGAGAATCAGTTCGGTGCCCAACTCAGGCGACCGCATGTACCCCACCCCGAACATGCTGAGGATAAACAGACCGATCCCCCAGCCGACATAATACCCGGTCTTACTGGGCGGTGGCTTGACGTCCAATTCCTCCAACGCTTCTGGTGTGGGGGGATTTTCAAACGCGGGCAACATTCCGATCAAATGCCCGGCGCCCACCATCGCCAGAATATTTTTGGGACCGTCCGGTGATTTTGTCATCTCAATCAATTTTCCGACCATATACTGGTCCCGCTCATCGATCAATACTTTCTTGACGGACGGCAGAACTTCCCCGAACTCCTCAACCAGAGAGTGGAGCATATCGCCTTCCTTGAGGTCTTCAATCTGTTGTTCGGTGACCTCCTCGCCGATAAATATGCTGGCGATGAGGCTGGAAAACAATTTGAGCTTCTGCCAGAAAGAGACTTCACGATACATACGCTGCAGAGTCGTGGTGATGTCCCGGTCGATGACCTCCAGCGGTAGCTCGTATTCCGCTGAAAGCTCGATAGCCTTCATCATTTCCTGGCCCGGCTCCACGCCAATTTTTTCGGCGAGACGCTTCTGGTAGGCGGAAAGGGCCAGATTCACCAAAAGCAGAGTCCCCTTTCCCTGCCGAAGCACCTGGTAAATATCCAGGCTCTTCCACATGGATTTTTGCACCAGATTCTGAAGACGGGGAGGACACAGTTCAATGGCTATGTGGTCGTATTCGCCTGTCCGGATCTTCTCTTCGACCAGATCGACACTTTTCTGGGAGACATGAGCCGTCCCCACCAGAGTGATGGCGGTGCCGTTGACGTGAATTGTTTTGACAATATCCTGATTGGAAGCGGCTTCCACAAATTCCTTTCCTGACCCGGCAGGGAGTATCGTAAACTATGCGAGGGTACACTCGATGAATCCCACCGCCCTCAGAGAGGGCCCTATTTCCATCGCGGGGCTTTAAAACCTGGCGATACGGCGGGCGCAACAGCTATAAGGGTTCTGGCTGTTTACAGCCTTCTAATGTAACATAACCTCATTTTTGTTCACAAGGACCACATTACCCGGCCATGCAACCTTTCAAGCTGGTATCAGATTACAGGCCCTCAGGGGATCAACCCCAGGCGATTGAAACTCTGGTGAAGGGGTTCAAGAAGTTCCACGGAGTTCACCAGACCCTACTGGGGGTGACCGGTTCGGGCAAGACCTATGCGGTGGCCAATGTCGTCGAGCAACTTCAGTGCCCTACCCTGGTGCTGGCTCACAACAAGACACTGGCGGCGCAGTTGTACAACGAATTCAAGATATTTTTTCCAGATAATGCGATCGGCTACTTCGTCAGCTATTACGATTACTACCAGCCGGAAGCGTATATGCCCACCACGGATACCTTCATCGAAAAAGACTCGTCCATCAACGACGAAATCGACAAGATGCGCCACGCCGCGACTCATGCTCTGTTCGAGCGGCGGGATGTGCTGATCGTTGCCAGCGTTTCCTGCATCTACGGCCTGGGTTCGCCGGAAGCTTACCACGGCATGTTGCTGTTTCTGGAACCGGGAGTGACGATCGAACGGGACCAGGTGTTGCGTAAACTGGTGGATATCCAGTACAAGCGCAACGATATCGATTTTCAGCGAGGAACCTTCCGGGTGCGGGGAGACGTGGTCGAGGTGCTCCCCGTTTACGAGCGCAACGAAGCGATCCGCATCGAGTTTTTCGGCGATGAAATTGAAAAGCTCACCTGCTTCGATCCGATCACGCTGAAAACCCTGCGCACACTGGAGCGTATCGCCATCTATCCCGCCAGCCATTACACCACGCCCAAAGAAAAACGGGAGATGGCGATAGAGAGCATTCAGGAGGAATTGAAAGAACGCATTCAGTATTTCCGAAGCCAAAACATGCTGATCGAGGCTCAGCGCATCGAGCAACGCACGATGTTCGACTTGGAAATGATCCGCGAAATCGGCTACTGCCAGGGGGTCGAGAATTATTCGCGCCATCTGATGGGTCGGGAACCGGGAAGCCCCCCTCCGACCCTGCTGGATTATTTTCCCAACGACGCGCTGTTCGTGATCGATGAAAGCCATGTCACCTTCCCACAACTGAACGGTATGTACAAAGGTGATCGCGCGCGCAAGGAGACATTGATCCGTTACGGTTTCCGCCTGCCCTCGGCGTTCGACAACCGGCCATTGATGTTTTCCGAATTTGAAAGCCGAAGCAACAACCGTCTTTACACATCCGCCACACCCGGCAAATACGAAATCGAACACTCCGCAGGCAAGGTCATCGAAATGATCGTCCGGCCGACGGGCCTGGTGGACCCTGCTATTGAGGTGCGACCGGTAACGGGACAAGTAGACGATCTCTTTAACGAAATACAAAAACGCACCGAGCAAAACCAGCGGACGCTGGTCACCACCCTGACCAAACGATTTTCAGAAGACTTGGCCGAACATTTTACGGAAATGGGATTGAAGGTGAAATACCTGCATTCCGACATCGTGACCATCGAGCGAATGGAAATCATCCGGGAATTGCGGCTGGGCGAATTCGACGCGCTGATAGGAATTAATTTATTGCGGGAAGGGTTGGATATTCCCGAGGTTTCTCTAATCGCCATTCTCGACGCAGACAAGGAAGGGTTTTTGCGCTCCACCACCTCGTTGATCCAGACTTCCGGCAGAGCTGCGCGGCATCTCGACGGGCACGTCATCATGTATGGCGACACCATTACCCGGAGCATGCAAAGTGCCATTGATGAAACTCAACGGCGGCGGAAGATCCAACTGGAATACAATAAAGTCCATAACATCACCCCTGTCTCCATTAAAAAATCGATCCAGGAATCGCTGATGGGTCTGGAAAAATTTTCAATGGCGCCCCTGGTTCAGGAGGAAGAGGAGGACTATTTACCGGAAGGGAACGTCGCCGGACGGACAGCCCAGTTGGAGAAACAAATGCACGCCGCAGCTAAAGCTCTGGAGTTTGAGCGCGCGGCTCAATTGCGGGATCGGATCAAACGGTTACGTGAAAAAGACCTGGGAATTACCTAGAGGACCGGGGCCGGTCGCCACGCCGCCGTTCCCCCATACGCGTTCCCATGAATTCGCGCAGAATTTTGTCCTGCGCCGGGGAAAGCTTGGAAAATTCGAGGCCGGTGACGAACGGCTCACTTTTGCTCCCAGGGTTCTTGCGAACATTGCGTACCTGGGCTTTCACATTGGATAATTCCCCAAAATTGAGATCGACGGTGAGGCGAAGGTTATCCCCTTTGGTCAACCGCTGGGAATGCGTGACCAGGGCTCCGGAAAGGCTCAGGTCGCGGATAGTTCCGGTCAACATCTTTTCCGAGGTTTCATCTTCAACAGAAAATGAGAATTGAAAATTAGCCTTGTGCCGATTATTCTTCCTCAACTTGTAGCTGGTAAAACTTTTTGGATATTCCAATACCATGAGGCGAACCGGTTGAGCCACGGCATGCAACACCAATGTTTTGAAATCGAAATAAGTCCCCTCAGAAGTGAAACTCAGGCTACACCCGGTGAGGGGAGCAATCTTCACAAGATCTCCCTGGAAGTGTGGATAATCCACGATAAGGTATTCATCTTCCACCCAACCACGAAGAGTCACCCGGTATTTCTCGCCCCGCACGGTGGCTTGGATCCTCTTGCCCAGAGACAGATGCAGTCCCGTTTTGGTAACCGTTTTCATATCAACCCGCCTTCAGTCCAGCACAATACTCCATTCTTACAAAATCGGCACAAACAGGTTACTATCTTTAGTTTTTTTTAGGCGATCCGGGACATTTTATTTCAAGCAATGTGTTCATGTCCCGCTCCCCGGCGTTTCCCGGTCTTCTTCGGAAGGAATCTGGGGGTAGTATTTGTTGTAAGTTTCAATGATCTGGCGGACGATGGGAGCCGCCGCGGAACCCCCATGTCCGCCATGCTCTACAATGACCGCCACCGCGATTTCCGGATTCTCGTAAGGCGCATACCCGACGAACCAGGCATGATCGCGGTGTTTGTAGGGAGTCTCCTCATCTTCCTCACTTTTAGGGCTCCTCTTCAGGCGCACCACCTGGGCGGTGCCGGTTTTCCCAGCAACTGTTATTTGCTTCAAACGGGCTCGCCAGCCCGTTCCCCGTTTTTCATTGACCACTCCAAAAAGACCTTTTTGTATTATGGAAAGAGTATCGGGACGACTCTCCAACCTTTTCTCGATACTGGGAAAAATTTCTTTGATCACCCGGCCGTCCTTATCCTTGATCTGCCGCACCAAATACGGTCTCAGCACCACTCCCCCGTTAGCTATAGTTGCCAGCAATCGTGCCTGCTGAATGGGAGTCACCAGGTTGAACCCCTGCCCGATGGATGCAGAAATGGTTTCTCCAGCCAACCATTCTTCCCCTCGGGCTTTTAACTTCCAATCCTTGGTCGGGACCAAACCGGGTTTTTCGCCGATCAAGTTGATTCGGATCGGGCTTCCCATTCCCAGCATTTTAGCGTAACGAGCCAACGTATCGATTCCCAACTTGTGGCCGACGGTATAAAAGTAAACGTCGCAGGACTGGACGAGGGCGTCATGCAAATCAACATCTCCATGTCCCCCCCGCCTCCAACACCGATACAGTCTCCTGCCCAACCGAAAATATCCGGGGCAGAACACCGTATCCTCCGGCGCCATTACCTGCTCTTCCAAAACCGCATAAGCAGCGACAATTTTGTAGATGGATCCGGGTGGATACTGACCGTCGATGGCCTTGTTCTGTAGCGGGTGTTCTGTATTAAAAATCAGCTTGCGCCATTCTGCGACCGAAATTCCAGCAGAAAACAGATTGGGGTCGAACGAGGGTTTACTGGCTATGGCGAGGATTTCACCGGTCTGCACTTTTATTACGACAGCGGAACCGTTAATCGGGGTTTCTTCCGTTCCGGTCATCAATTGCTCAACCACCTTTTGAATTCTCAAATCCAATGTCAACTGCAAATGATTTCCGCTTTGAGGAGGACTCTTTCTCAAAATAGCCAACTCCCGCCCCAAAACATCCACCTCGACTTCTTTATATCCTTTCTTGCCTTGCATATCCTGTTCGAACAGGAATTCGATGCCCTCTTTACCGACGATGTCCCCCATCCGGTATCCGGCTTCTCCCTTCATCAATTTGTCTTTGTTGATCTCTCCCAGATAGCCTAAAGCGTGAGCGGCAAGTTCCCCGTAATGATAATCCCTCAAAGGCTCGACTTTTAGATGAATGCCACCCAACGACTGATTGTTCTCTTCAACGAAGGCCACCTGATCCCTTTGGATATCCGCTTTGATAAGAATATCCAGAAACGGTTGGGATTGCCGTATATCGTTTTTCACTTTTTGGATATCAAAATCAATTTTTTCTTTCAGGGCATTCAGCGTTTCACCCAGGTCTTGAACATCCTCCGGAATAATGTACAAATTGAAGGAAGGACGAATAGAAGCCAGCGTCATTCCATTGCGATCAGTAATTTCGCCGCGATAGGATGGCAGGGAAATCAGGCGTACCCGATTATTTTCCGACAATCCCATAAAATCAGACCCCTTCAAGACTTGCAGATACCAAACCCGTAATAACAAGACCAAAAAACTTAGGATCACGAGAAGTACGAAAAATTTTATCTTTCTTCGTACGCCATCGGAAAAATCGCGGGAATAACGCTCAGTACTCACTGCGCGAAACCCTCCAGTAAGGGGAATTTACGTAGTACCCATTTTTTGCTCCAGTTTATAAAAAAGAACAAAATGGGCCCGACCAACGCATTGTACATGGCATAAGTCGGGAGTGTGCTGAATAGAAAGCTAAACGGAATTGGGGCTTTGAGAAGCAGGGTCAGGGTCAAATAATACACCAAGCCATCGAAGAAAGATGCGGCGAGCAAAATCACGGAGATGGGGACAAACCCGATCACCATCAGCTTATCTTTCAGGGTGGAAAAGGTAAACCCAATGATGCTTTTGGATAGTGTATTGACCCCCAGCAGGCTTCCGGAAAGGCAATCCTGGATCAAACCGATCGTAAATCCCACCCAAATTCCCCGGTCTCCTTTAAGAAGAACACCGCAATAAACCGTCAGAATCAGAGCCAGATCCAGAGTCACTCCGCCCACGGAAAAATGACTCATCAGACTGGTCTGAAGAGAAAACAGGAGGATAAAAACTACTGTAAAAATACCAACAATCATGCTGCAACTGATCTCACGACAAAAGGACTAAAACCTCTTCCAAGCGCCCGAAATCTGCGCTGGGAGCGATAGTAATTTCCTGAAACAGCCCCTGGGTTGCTTTGGTTATACTGACAACGGTTCCCATCACCAATCCCTTGGGATAGACGCCTCCCAACCCTGAAGAAATAACTTGGTCGCCCACATTGACCTCGGCGGTGATGGGCACGTATTTCATTTCACAAAATTCCATTCCTGTTCCAACGACGATTCCAGCAACGCGGTCGTCACTGAACAGGGTATCCACTGAACTCCGGCCATCCACGATGAGCATGACTTTGGAGGTATTAAGTCCGGCCTGAATCACATGGCCCACGACGCCCCCATTGGTGACCACCGCCAGGTTTTCCTTGATCCCGTCCTGAGTGCCTTTGTTGATGAAGACCACTCGCGCCCACTGGGTCGCATCTCGTCCTATCACCTCGGCGACGACAGATTTCAACTGGCGTTCTTTCTGATACTCCATCAAATTACCGACACGGTCTCTTTGACGGAGTTCTTCACGCAGTTCGTTATTCTGCCGGATCAGTTTGTCGATTTCATGTTTGAGTTTTTCGTTTTCCTCGGAAACTGCAACCGCAAGCAGATAATGGTCCACAACATCGCTGGCGGAATCCAAGGTAAGAGTGATAAGGTTTTGAACAGGGGAAACCACCCACATCAGCGCGGTCTCTAAGATGGTGGGAGATTGCGACCGCTTGACGCCAAAGGTCATCAAGGCAAACGAAGCCAAAACCAGCGACACGAGAATTATTATATTTTTACGACCACTGAGTTTCTTTCGCCACACTTTAAAACGTTACTTTTTTAAGGAGTTTAGGATCTGACAATAGTTTTCCGGCACCCAGCGCCACAGCAGAAAGGGGATCTTCCGCCAGGGTAATGGGAAGTCCGGTTGATTCCCGCAGCAAAATATCCAGACCCTTGATGAGAGAACCACCCCCGGTGACCACTACTCCTTTATCCACAATATCCGCCGCCAGTTCCGGAGGTGTTCGCTCCAAGGCGATTTTGACAGATTCAACAATCGTACTGAATGTTTCCTGCAAAGCTTCTCGAATTTCCTCATCGGAAATGACAAGGGTCTTGGGAATGCCTGCCACCAAGTCCCGCCCTTTGACTTCCATGGTGATTCGCTGTTCCAGAGGATAGGCTGAGCCTATTTTAATTTTAACTTCTTCCGCCGTTCGCTCGCCGATCAATAGGTTGTATTTACGCTTCACATAGTTGACAATGGCTTCGTCCATTTCATCACCGGCAACACGCACCGACTTGCTGTAGACGATCCCGGACATGGAAATAATGGCGACCTC
>QIDN01000289.1 GCA_003229345.1 Nitrospirota bacterium
CTGACCGTTATAGGCGATCCACGAAAACAAACCGGACAATCCCAACAGGGGAATCTTTTCCAATAACAGAGTCTTGACGCGCGCCCATTGCAGTGGTGACGAGGATTCCAAACGGTTGAGAGGCCAAAAATCGATCAACAGCAAAACAAAAGGCAAAATCACCATCACCGGCTTGGATAACAGTGCCAGCACAAAACAGATCGCCATTGCCCCATACCACAAGGGGCGGCGCTGCACGGCGTACTTCCAATACGCCCCTATCGTCAGCAGAGAAAACAGCATCGCCAACAGATCTTTACGGTCTGCCACCCAAGCCACGGTCTCTGCGCGCAGAGGATGAATGGCGAATAAAACGGCGGCCATCGCACTCTTCCACCGGTCGCGAGTGATTCCGTCCAAAATGATAAAAAATAGAAACGTGTTGAGCAGATGCAGAAGGAAATTGGTCAGGTGATGCCCGGCAGGATTGAGGCCGAATAACTCCACATCCAGCATATGGGAAATCCAGTTGAGGGTCGTGGAAAAATTGGTATGGATACTCGCAAACACCCAGCCGAGGCCTTCCAGGGTCAGTCCTTTAACGACCATGTAATTATTGATATACACCGGGTCGTCGATATTGACGAACTCAAAACCGATCACCTGACTGAAAACAACCACGATCAGCAAACCGAGTAGAATGAGAATCCGGCTTTGGGTTATCGGGGGGACTTGATCCATGAGGGACAGAACCTGATAGTTTTAGAAGATGTTCACCACTTACCAGTGTAAGGAGAATTTCCAAAGGAACCAAAATTTTTATTCCGGTCTTTTTATAGAATGAGGAAGGGAACTGATACTCAAATCATTTCCGAGATGTCTTTGACCTTCACCCGGTCAGCGAGGTTTTTAGCTTTGAGGGCGTCTTCCAGCATGAGCACGCAGAACGGGCAGGAGACGGCGATGGTGTCGGGATTCGCCTGCATGAGTTCGTCAACGCGGTTGTGGCTGATGCGCGTTCCCGTCTCCTCCATCAGGAATCCCCCGCCGCCTGCACCACAACAGGTGCCGCGCTCGCGCGAGGTCTCGACTTCTTTTACGGCATCCGGAGAAACCGCGGCTTTCAAAATGTCGCGCGGCGCCTCGTACACTTTGTTGTGCCGCCCCATATAACAGGAGTCATGCACCACAACGGTTTCGTTTGTCGCGCCTCCGATTGTCGGCAGTTTGTTTTCCTTTATAAGGTCCGCCAGCAGTTCCGAATGGTGAATGACTTCCAGTTTTACTCCGAACTCGGGATACTCGTGTTTGAACGAGTTGAAGCAGTGCGGACAATGGACGATCACTTTGATCACCCCCTGCTCCTTAAACGTCTCGGCGTTTTGTGACGCCAGCATGTCGAACAGATATTCGTTGCCGAGGCGGCGGGCCGGATCGCCGGTACACCCCTCCCGATTGCCGAGGATGGAGAAATCGACTCCCGCTTTTTTAAGCGCCCGCACCACCGACTCCGAAATCTTTTTGCCGCGATTGTCGAACGAGCCGTTGCATCCTACAAAGTACAGGTACTCGGTCGGATTATTCTTGTCCCACTGTTTGATATCCAACCCCTCAGCCCAGGCTTCGCGCTGGGTGCCGGGGAAGCCCCATGGATTACTGTGAGTCTCCAACGATTTGAACGCCTCGCCCAGCTCCTTCGGATAGCGATCTTCGGTCAGCACCAGGCCGCGACGCAGATCGACCATCTTGTTGACGAATTCGATCATCACCGGGCATTCCTCCTCGCACGCGCCGCAGGTGGTACAGGCCCAGACCGTGGCGTCCTGAATCGCCCCTCCCATCAGCGTGACGCTGGACCCGATTTTATGTCCCCCTTGTAAAGGAGGCCGGGGGGATTCTTCCTTCTTCTTATCGCTGAGCAAGCTAGGCGTTTGTGCATTGAGATGATCGCGCAGGTCGATGGTGAACTGTTTCGGCGACAGCGGCTTGTCCGAATTGAGCGCGGGGCAGAACACGTCGCACCGCCCGCACTCGGTGCAGGTGTGGAAATCGAGCAGTTTCTTCCAGGAAAACTCCTCAATGCGCGTAACACCGAAGGTTTCCTTACTCTCATCCTCGAAATCGAGCCGGTGCAACTGATTGCCGGTCTGGGTGACATTACCCAGAAACACGTTGGGAATGGACGTAATAATATGAAAATGTTTTGTTCGCGGCAGCAAAACCAGAAACACCAGAATACTCAGAATGTGTGTCCAATAATTAATAAACAACGCGTCTTCATAAAGGACTTTTCGCTCGGGGAATTGATCCATGCCATACCTAGCTCCCTCAAACCCAATATCCGTTGTCATGATCAACAGAATCAAAACGAGAATAACGATGCCCTCCAACGAGAGATTCAGGCGTTTCGGTTTGGTCACCAGCCTGCGGTACAATGCATAAATGCAGGCCAGCGCAACTAAAATGACAACAACATTTTTGATCCAGGTATAGACACCTCCGATTACCTCTGAGCCTGGAAATCCGATAACGGCATAAGGAAATAAGCCTATGTAGAAAAAATGGAGGGCACGGAACAGAAGAATCAAAAACCCCCAGAAGATAAGGGCGTGCATCCACCCTGCTGAGCCATCTTTGAACATTTTGGATTGGCCGAACGCAATCCATAGAGTGTTTCGGAACCGGTCACACAAACGATCCCAACGGTTTTCATGCATTGCTTTTCGCAACACGTTCAACTTCGGCCAGAGAGCAGCAAAAAACGCAACCCCTGCAATGATCATCGCCCCCAAAACATACGGCGGCCATTGACTGACATCAGGAAACATGAATTCCTTACCCTCTAATTGGATATTTAACAAGGGGAAGGCGTACCAGAGGGAATTCATAGGCTTTTGAGGTTATGGGAGCAAGGGGAATGGCCGGCTTCAAGCGGTTGCTTTTTAGGCCCAAAGTCCTATTTGAATAACGGTTGTTTTCACTTGCCCCTGTGATATATTGAAATCAAAGAGGATAATGTATTTTCTTCCGAACCACCCGGCTTGAGGTAGCACCGTGACTTCCGGAAAACGCAAACTTATCAGTGGATTATTATACATGATTAGCGCGGCGGGTCTTGTTTTTGCCGCCGGGCAGGCTTGGGCCATCAATACGGATGATGCGTTTCCCCTGCCTCAGGAAAACCCAAATCTATCGCTCAACGCGCACCCTTTGCACAAAATTGCGCCGGGGGAATACCGCAGCAATAATCCGAATCTGACCGGCGAAATCAACGAGCCACATCCCATCCCGGAATACCTGAATAAATTTCCGAAAGTGGGCCGGTTTCCGAAATACTATTATCAGCTGTTGGAAACCGATCCGGATGATCAGGTGCAAAGCAAAGTGTTTGATCCCCAGGCCTTCAAGCAGGCCAAGCGGATTGGGGTAGTCTTTTTCGAAAATAAAACCAGCGGATTGGGGAAGGATAAAAATGCCGGACATCTGGTCGCCAACCAGGTTTCGACAGAACTGGAGAGAGTGAAGGAGCTGTCGGTCGTTTCGCCGACCCGGATGCTGGAGGAATTTCAATTAAAGATAGTAGCCACGCCGGACCAGAAGCTCGATTCCGGAAAAATCCCCGCCCCTTCGGAACAACCCGTTTCGAAGCTGGGTTACGATTTACCTTATTCCAAGGACAAGTTTGACGCAGTCCTCATCGGCTCTGTAACCCGGTACACTAATTGGCGCAAAAACCGTGCCGGCCGACCCGACTACAGTGAAGGCGCCGCGGTGGAGTTCAGCGTTTATCTCATCAGCACCCAGACCGGGGAAGCCATTTGGGGGGCTCGCTTTGTTGGGTCCCAATCCGCGTCCCTGGCCAACATTTTTTCGGCCCAAAGACTGTGGTTGGACAAACAAAATTATTCACGCGAGGCCATCAAAAAAGTGTTGAAGGATTTTCGCGATATGGCAGAATCTAAGTGAACCTTTCACATCACAAGACCCATGAACGATAGTTTTGATTCCAGTGCAAAAGATTTCCCGCCCCGGTTGAGTCCGGAGGCGCAGAAGAAAAAGAAGTTGTGGAGAAACCTTTTCATCCTGAACCTCTGCGTTACGATTCTGCTGATCGGACTGTTCTGGCTTCCTGTGAAGCTGGAACAAATGGGTGGTTTTCTGGATTCCCCCAGCATGAAAGAAAAGCAAACAGCCGGACCGTCCAGGAATTTCGGCGGAGCCCAATCGGTTGCCGCGGTGAACCCCAATCTACTGCCTACGAACACCATTATGATCGATGCGACCAACGAAGAGCAATGGACTTATTTTGATTTCTCTCGGGGCGAGCAGGTTAAAATCCACGATACCTCTTCACTGGAGTGGGACTTGGCCTTCCGCCGGGGAAAAATCATCTCCAACGGTGGCGCCACCAATAAGTTCGGCAAGGCGGGCTTGATCAACCTGGGTGAGGTTTCCTTCGACGCAGTCGAAAGTGTTCCTTTAAAAGATTTCATCCCGGATGAAGCCACGCGCACTCAAACGGAGAATCCTGTTCTGTTGCAATGGTACAAGTACAATTACATCTCCCACAAACTGACCGCACGAAAGAATATTTATGTGATGCGCACTTCCGACGGAAAGTTCGCCAAGGTTCAATTTCTGAGTTTCTATTGCGCGGACAAGCAACCCGGGTGTATCCAGATGAAATATGTGTACCAGAGCGAGGGAACTAAAAGTTTTCTGAAGGACAACAGCGGTTCGTTCACGTCCACCACAGTCGCCACAAACCCTGATATTTCAGACTCTTAGAGGGTTTTCTCGCGTCCTGTTACGGAGCCGCACGATAGGCATCCGCCTTACCCACCTGGCACCGCCTGAAAACAAAAGATGAACCTTCAAGGCGGGTATGGTAAATTTTATCTCTTTAAACGGACAGGTCCTCTAAAGTGAGTCCTCACCGGACCACTTTTTCAATATTCATTTTCAGCACAACCGAAAGCAAATTCAGGAGCAATTTTTATGGCGAGTTTAAAAGGAATTTTGTTTAATCAATACGCAGGCGAGGGTTTGAGTCAATTAATCGAAGAGCTGCAAAGCAAATACAAACCCAAAAAAGGACGACGGTTCAACCAAAACGATATCACATACGAAATCAGCCGGCCGGTGCTGCACGATAACAGCCTGGAATTTGAAATCAGCTCCAAAATTCCTCAAGACGAACTCTCCTCCGAAAAGGAAATGCAGGCCTACTTTCAGGCAATCAAAAAAATCATCAACGCCCAAAAGAAAAAACCAACTTCGATTGAAAGGGAAAATATCATCTGGGATTCCAAAAAGGAAACGGAGAAAAAAAGAGAGTACGTCAAACTCCATTACAACTATCCGCTGGAAGACCTTTATGACGATAAGGAAATTTTGAAGCGGTGCAAAGACCTTGAAGCGGGTTCTGCCAAAGAAGCCCTACCTGACATCCCGGGTGGGTTCACCACTCCCGGTAAAATCGCTCTGCTCATGGTCCGGGAGAAAATTCAGGAATTCTGCAGGAACCATATTACAATCCTGATCGAAGCTAATAAGAAAGTCCGGGGCAAATAAACCCGTTGGTTAAACTATGAATCCGTTCAAATATTTTCTGGGAAGAGCCATGCAAATCGTAGGTCTGGGAGCCCTGACCTACGTGGTCCTGATGTTTTTCACTCAAATGGGAATGGAGCCCTTGCTTTGGGGCAGCGTGGCCGGCGCATCCTTCTTTTACGGAGGCACCCTGATTCTCGGCAAAAGCCAGACCTGAAGCTCCTTCCCTCCAACCGGGTTGACCTATCATGCAGGAATTTTTAAAAAAACCAGGGTTTATGGTCTCATCGGGAACCCTGGGGGCAGACCTGAGTTATCTTCTCGCAGTGGTCTTTACCCTCCTTTTTCTGGTGGCCTGGTGGATGGCCAAAAAGGGACAGAGCACCCGCCACCACAAACTCGCCCTTATCTCCATGATCTCCATGGTGACTTATTTTGTCGCGTATTACTATGCCCGCAACTTGGGAGCCCTTGCCGCTGAAGGAAAAGAAGGATTTGGCGGACCCCCCGAAATTTACGATAATGTTTTCTCACCCATTCTATTTATCCATATTTCCTTGGTTATTCTGGGTTTAATATTGGGTCCTTATTTGATCGTGGAAGGATACCGGGCCTGCGACAAGGTGGGGGGCGAGTATGTGCTCAAACCGGGCGTACTGAAGGCCGATCCAAAAAAATTCATCCGAATCTGGCTGTGGATTCTGGGCTTGTGGGGGGTGATGGAGGTTTTTTGCCTCATCCGCGGGAAACCCTGGCAGGCACAACTGGCCTATTTTCTTATATTTGCGACCATTGCGTTGGTCGTCGGGCTGGAAAAACTGATCGAAAAATGGCTTCCGGACGGAGCCCGGCGGCACCGTATTCTGGGCCGGGTAACCATGATCATGTTTGCCCTGATCCTGGTTACCAGTACCGCCACTTATCTCATGCTGTACGTCATTTACCCACTGAAGGCCGCTACGGGGTAACCCAGAAAGGCTTATAACTTAGGGAGTTCTAGGGACTCTTCGGATAAAAGAGGGGATTTTTACCCTTGACTTAAAGGGACAATATGGTAGATTGTGCCCGTTTAAATGACTTCAAAATACATTAGTAGCAGGTAGGCGGCGGTCAACACGTTGACCCCCAAACCGATCAAAACAATCGTATCAAAAATTTTACCGTCTTTACTGGCCATTGGGGTCCTCGATAAATTAATAAACGGGAAAGCTAAGTTAGCATCCCGTCTTTTATACTGTCAAGGGTAAAACATTTTACTCACTCAAACAATTAGAAAAGGAAAACCCGAATGGATTTACAAAAATTTAAAGAAAAGTCCGGACCTTGGATTTATCTTGCGACAGTTATCTTATGTCTTTGGTTCTTCTACTGGTTCGCATCCGTTTGGCGCTAAGGGGTCCACTCCAAAATTTTCAACCTAGAGAGGGGAGATAGAAATTTCATGTCTGAAATTCAAGATGAAACTAGACCATTTGTAACCGCAAAATCCGTTACCCATTTCATCATCGCGCTGATTGTCATGTTCGGTTATTATTTTCTAGTCGACTGGGCTCTCATGAAGGTTCAGGGGTTGAACTTCTTCTACCTGTGGACCAGCGGCGGTTAATAATCGGGTTTGATATTTTCTTACCGTATTCAAAAAGGTGGCAGGTCTATGGCTTGCCATCTTTTTTAATGCCTTTTAGTAGAGCCTCGTGTCCTCAACGACCACACCTTCTGATGCCCGTTCCCGCGCTTTCAAAGGGGAACCCGGTTGCCGCGTCTACTTGTTCCGCCACGGCGAAACCGCCAACGCACACCAAATCTGCATGAACGGCCACTTCGATGTCGCCCTGTCCGAAAACGGCGTAGAGCAGGCCAGCCAACTAGCAGAAGCGCTGAAAGACCAACCCATCCGCGCCGTCTACTCCAGCGATCTCCAACGGACTTATCAGGGAGCCTGCCTGATTGCCGAGCATCACAAATTGGAACCCGTGGCCTTTCCCGAACTGCGCGAATTATCTTTCGGCGAATGGGAGGGCAAAAGCCTGGCCGAACTCAGTGAGAAATTTCCCGGCGAGATGGACAAACGCCTCAAGCAAACCGAGTTGTTCCGCGCCGATGGCGGCGAAACTTTCCAGGAACTGCACGATCGGGTCATCCCGAAATTTCTGGAGATCACCACCAGCCACCCCAACGATACCATCGCTTTCGTGTGCCACGGCGGGGTCAACCGGGCCATCTTGGCCCACTTGCTCGGGTTTCCCATCGCCAATCTGTTCCGCATCAGCCAGCACTTCGCCGCCGTCAACATCATCCAGTTTTATGAAGACCAGGTGATGATAGAATTGCTGAACGGCACCTGGCAACACATCACCTGATCCATCGTCACAGGACAAAGCCATGAGCGCTTTTCTGGTTCAAATCAAAAACGCCACCGTCTATTTGAAAGACACACC
>QIDN01000154.1 GCA_003229345.1 Nitrospirota bacterium
AGGTAAACATCATCAAAAAAATGCATTAGAGCCATTCCATGAAACTGGTCGAACAATCACTCAAATACGGAGTCACCGTTGCAGTGGGGGTCATCCTGATCCTCATGTTTGGCATCATGGCCCTGCTCCGAATCCCTGTTCAACTGACCCCCGAAATCAGCCAGCCGGAACTGAGCATTCGCACCACCTGGCCAGGCGCCAGCCCGGAGGAGATCGAACGGGAAATCATTGACGAACAGGAACAGCACCTGAAATCCATCGTTGGCCTGGTGGAAATGGAAAGTACTTCCAAAACCGGTATTGGAGAAGTGTACCTCGAGTTCCAGGTGGGAGCCAACCTGCAGGATGTTTTGGTCCGTACCGCCAACGCTCTGAATCAGGTGTCCTCCTATCCTGAAGATGCAGATGAGCCCATCATAAAAACCACCAATATCTCAGATCGGCCGATCGGCTGGTTCGTCCTGTCGCCGCTTCCAGGTAAAGAAGACGAGGTCAACGTCTACCATTACCGGGATTTTGCGGAGGACTTCATTAAAGCACGGTTCGAACGAATCCCCGGTGTCTCCGATAGCTCGGTCTATGGCGGCAGTCCGCTGGAGTTGCAGGTCATCTTCGACCCACATGCCCTGGCGGAGCGAGGCATCGGCATTTTTCAGTTGCGGGAAGCACTGCGGAACCAGAACCGGAATGTGAGCGGCGGCGATTTCGATGAAGGCAAACGACGCTATATCATTCGCACCACCGGAGAATTCGATAGCCCCAAGGATGTCGAGAACACCATCATCACCCATATCAATAGACGTCCGGTTTACATCAAAGACGTGGCGGAAGTTAAAGTCGATTACGACGAGTTGCGGGACTATGTTCGGCATAACGGCTTGCCGGGGATCGCCATCAATACCCGCCGGGAAATCGGTTCCAACATCATCGAGGTGATGAAGGAAATCAAAAGTGTCGTGGTTGATATGAATGAGAATCTGCTCCATCCCATAGGACTCCATCTCGCGCAGACGGCGGACAAGACCGAATACATTTCGCGTTCCATCGACATGGTGACCTTCAACCTGATCGTGGGTGGAACCATGGCCATTGTGATTCTGCTGTTATTTCTGCGGAGTTTTTACAGCACACTGGTCATCGCGCTGGCCATCCCCATCAGCGTGATCGGTTCGTTCTTGATCGTCACTCTCATGGGACGAACGATCAATGTCATCATGCTGGCGGGTATGGCGTTCGCAGTGGGCATGGTGATGGACTCATCAATCATTGTCTTGGAAAATATTTACCGCCACCGGCAAATGGGCAAGGATACCCTGACCGCCGCGCATGATGGAGCCCGCGAAGTATGGGGCGCTATTTTCGCCAGCACACTGACTACCCTCGCGGTGTTCATTCCCATCCTGTTCATTGAAGAAGAAGTTGGCCAACTGTTCCAGGATATCGCTGTGGCTATCAGTTCGGCGGTGACGCTCTCAATGATCGTCAGCATATTGGTCATACCCGCTCTGGCGCGGAAGCTTCTGCATTATGAAGAAGTGCATCCTACTTCTAATAGCATTATAAAAACTATTTTTCAGAATGTGTTTGGACTGGTGCCCCTCGCGGCCGGGTTCAATCGAGCGGTGGTGGGTGGACTGAAAGGGGTTTTTCAATTCCCACTCATCCAAGGCGTACTTATTTTCGTCCTGACTATTGTTCCATTATACGGGGCGTGGCATTTGATCCCGAAAACCGAATACCTTCCGGAGGGTGATCAGAACGTGATCATCGGCATGATGATTCCGCCGCAGGGGTATAACATTAATGAGATGCACCGCATCGGCAACGAAATGGAAGAAAGCTACCGGGCCTACTGGGAAGCTATGCCGGGAAGCCCGGAGGAAGCCAAGCTGGAGGGTCCGGCGGTGCGTAATTTCCTGTTTATCGGTAGCCGGGGCCGCCTGTTCACCATCGTAAAAGCGAAGGATCCGGAGCGCGCCCCGGAATTAATTCCAGTTTTAAAAAAAGAGCTGGTCAAAGTTCCCGGGATGATCGCCATCACCCGCCAGTTGTCTTTGTTCTCCAGCGCCTTTAGCGGGTCGCGTGGCATTGAAATGAACATTATGGGTCCTGATCTGGTTAAAATTACCGAGATCGCCCGTAACGCTTTTTTCAAACTTAAAGAAATCATGCCGGGTTCACAGATTCGCCCCAAGCCCGGCATTGAACTCGGACAACCACAAATCCAGATTCGACCACGATGGCAGTCGGTGGCCGAACTGGACCTTGATGTGTCTGAACTGGGCTACTCGGTAGCCGCGTTGGTGGATGGGGTTTACGCCGATGAAGTCTTCCTCAATCCCGATAAAATCGATGTACCCTACATGCCGCGGGAAGGAATCGATCTCATCCTGCAAAGCCGGGAACAGGATGTGACGCGAACGCAGGATATCCCCGAAATGATTATTCACACGAAAAAAGGCCGGGCGGTGCCGCTGGTCAACGTTGCGGAGATGGTCGAAACGGTGAGCTCTGAAGAAATCCGTCACTTCGAGCGTAAGCGGTCGGTGACTCTTGAGATCAGCCCGCCTGCCGAAATGGCTCTTGAAGAGGGAATTGATCTGGTTAAAAATCAGATCATCCAGCCCTTGAAGGACGACGGCACCCTGTCCGGCGAGTACAGCATCAACCTGACGGGCAACGCGGACAAGCTGGAGAAAACCCGCGAAGCGATGTCTGGAAATTTTATTCTGGCGATCATCATCACTTACCTTTTGCTGGCGGTCCTGTTCCAACACTGGGGATTCCCGCTGATCATCATGCTGAGCGTGCCGATGGCGGCGGTCGGCGGAGTGGTCGGCCTGTGGGCATTGAATCTCTATGTCAACCAACCGCTGGACGTGTTGACCATGTTGGGTTTTATCATTCTGATCGGCGTGGTGGTGAACAACGCCATTTTGATTATTTACCAGACTCTGCTGCACATTAAAGAAGACAGCATGTTCTACCGGGACGCCATCCTGGAAAGCGTGCGCAACCGCATTCGTCCGATTTTTATGAGCACATTCACCAGCATCTTTGGCCTGATGCCGTTGGTTGTGATTCCCGGTGCCGGCAGTGAAATCTACCGCGGGATCGGCGTGGTCATTTTATCGGGGCTGTTCTTCAGTACGATTTTCACGCTTCTACTCATCCCCTGCTTGTTGAATCTGAGTTTTGGCATGCGAGCCAGCCCCAGCGTGCCGCCTTCTTCGACAATTCCTCGTGGTAAACTACCGGCCCCCACTCCGGAAAACACCGGAGTACGGGCGCGGAACCCGCGGACACTATGACGGATAAAAATCAGGTTCTCAGCTACTGGCAAAAGTTTTTCGCGGATCTATTGATCGGGACCTTCGTGAATCTGTTTCTGTTCGGTGTCGTGGGTTTCGTTGTTGGAATGATCGGACTCTATTCCCTGAAGGAAATTTATATCTGGGAGGCCGACTGGAGCGGCTGGTTGCAATGGCTGGTGTTGATTTCTGCACTCCTTTGGTACGGCCTGTGGGGACCGATCCACGGCGTCATTGCCAGCATCATCGAAACGGCACGCGGTAAGTTTCGGGAAATGGTGGGCGGCCTGCACGACTTGATGGATATTCTGGTGAGCGGAGTGTTGGCAGGTTACCCGAACGTGAATAAAAGTATTCCCAAAGAAGAGTTGGCGCACAAGTTCGACGCAATCGGTAAAAAGTTTCTCGATGAACTCAAACTCAAGGGCGGACCCATCACTTGGATGAAGGGATTGTTCTTCCGGGCACTTTTGAAGATCCTCAAATTCATCTTCCTTGACGACGTTATGGAAGAGTTGAACAAGAAGGGCAAGGACCATCTGGATCGCGCGGATATCGAAAGCGCCGTCCGCAGAGTCGGGGTCGAGTTGGTCATCTCCACCCTGACCGATCAAATGCTCATCCTGCAGGGATTGAATATCCTCGCACTCGCCTTCACCTTCGGCCTGCCCTTCTTCCTGTTCTGGTATTTTTAGCAGCCCTGTAAGGGTTCGATCTCACCTGCGACTTAGACGATAAGGCAAGACTCAACCTGCAACCTGGAGGATAGTGATGAAACGTATATTAGGATGGGGACTGATGGTGGTATTTGTGGCAAGCCTGTGCGTGGGAGCCGCAGCCTGCTCGCACTCGCATAAAGATTCTGATTCCTCCGGGACCAAGGATTCCAGCACCGAGAAAAAACGTGAGGGCTCGGGATCCAGCGGCGACGGCTACTGAGGACCATCGACTTCAATTCAAATGATAGCGAACCGGATTTTCAGATACTCAGCGAATCGGTGAGATTCGATTTTAAGCGGACAGGGCGGAGATACGTTCCTGGATGTTTTCTCTTTCGTGGTAACCGAGGTAGAGGAGGCCGTCGGCCAGGGAATAGTTGTGGGGAAAGGTCATGACTTCGCGGCTGATTCTCTGCACCACTTCCTGATAGACTTCGGTGGCCTGTTCGGCGTTGAGTCCTTCCTTAATCTTATAGGAAAACCCCAGAGACAAATCATGGGTAGGCGGATTGACCAGGTCGTACACGCCCCACTGACCGGGGTCCTTGGCGAGCGGCGTGCCTTTTTCGAGATCGAACTGCGAGGCGATGCAGGAGAATCCGGGAGAATCAAGAATCGCCTGATTGTCCATCACGAAATTGACGGAATCCATGACCTCATCGCGCGTTTCGGTGGGGAACCCGATCAGTATGTAAAAGTGCATGGCGATGCCGATACGGATACACTCTTCGACCGTTTTGTCGATGACTTCCTTGGGACAGCCTTTCTTCATGGCGTCGAGCACGCGCTGGTTATACGATTCCAGCCCGAAAATCAGCTTGCGGCATCCCGACTTGTAAAGCGTCTCCATGCGGTTGTCGCGTAACAGGCTTTTCTCGAATTTGAGTTCGCCGGTCCACTGGACGTCGACCTTCTGCTCGACCAGTTTTTCGGAAAATGTTTTCAGGAAATTAATGGGAAGCGCTTCGTCGGTGAAGAAGAAGTAATTGCACCCGTACTTCTCTTGCAGATTTTTAAAATCCTGTACCACCGTTTCGGCGTAACGCACATGGAAATCCATGTGGTCGAACGGAATCGAACAGAACGCGCATTTTTCCCAGTAGCAACCGCGCGACCCCATGATCGGCAATACCCGCTCCGGCGTCAGATACAGATCAAAGGGAATGCCATCGAAATCCGGCGTCGGTAACGCGTTCAACTCTTCCTTGGCGAAGGGGCGGTTCACCTTCACTTCACCGTTGTCCCGATACACCAGGTTGGGTACCTGCGACAGATCGCCATCGCCGCGCAGATGTTCCACCAACCGGAGCAGAGGTGTTTCGCCTTCATGCACAATGAAGCTGTCGACAAAATCAAATAGTGGTGAACCCTTTTCGAGAACGTCCACCAGCTTGGTGAACACACTGCCGCCCACGGTGATATGGATTTTCGGCCGGGCCTCTTTGATGAGATGCGCCAATGTCAGGCCGGGAATGATCTGCTCAACGGAGGTGATGGAGATTCCCAGGATGTCGATATCCTCTTTGATAATGTCGGGAACGTAATGCTGTTTGTACAAATCGTAAAAGAAATTTTCTTCCGGATGCTTGAACGAGTCGAGTATTTCCTGAGTGGAGTAAGGCGAAAACCGCAACTGGCTACCGATCACGGTCAACTGCGACGGGTAGTAGGACGCCAGAATGTTGTCGAGCCAGACGTCGATGATTTTCAGGGCTTCCATGTAGCGGTCGATCTGGTAGAACTCCTCCGTGCGCAGAATCGTTTTGGCGCCGTCGATCTGATCTTTCAGGGCCGGAATAATTTCTTCCGCCTCGCGCAGTTTTTCGAACTTCTCTTTTTCAATGTCGGTGAGAAACGGTTTGGAGCCGAGTTGATGGAGATCCCTCAGGATGCGGTCGTACAGCGGCTGGGTATTTTTCCAGGAACACAGATAGTCCAACAGCTCGATGGCGAGATCCCTCTGCACCACATCGGTGACCCCATGCTGATGCAGAAAACCTTTCAAAGCCGGCAGACTCAGATAAGGCTGAGACGGATGCCAGGACGATGGAAAAACCAGATAAATCATTGTTACTTCCTTGAATCAACCCGGAGTGGGCTGAGAAAAAGTATCAAAAATAATTACTGAGGCTTGGGCGCCATAAACACCAGGATGACCAAAGGCTCCTGCGTATGATTCACCACCCCGTGGACCTCTCCGGAAGGAGCCATAGTGATCTCCCCCGCCGCCAATTCCTTCTCTTCAGACCCGACGGTGATTTTGCCCTTTCCTTCCAGCAAATAATATATCTTGTCCGACCCCTCGTGGGCATGCACTTTTTGAACCTGGCCGGGTTCGAGACAGTATCCATCACAAAAAAACCGGTCAGAATCGAAAAGGCTGACCTTGTTCATCTTCTCGGATTTAAACTGTACCTGCTCTTTGACGTTGACAACTTTCATATCAATCCAAACCCTTTCGCTGGCCGAGGGTAAACTTTGGGATGGTAAATCCCTTTGAAATCATAGAGATCAGCGGATTCTATCACAGTGGCGGCGGGCTTCAAGCAAAATGTAAAGGCGACGACCGGTCGGACAGATAAGTAGTTGACTTCCTGTACCGAATCCTCTACTTTGAGTTTTCGAACCGAGTCGAACGGCACTTGAGTGGCAAAGCCAACATGCTAAAGAGCATGTTATCATTGACTTTACCGAACGGCCATCGGTGCCCTACTGAGTCCTTCGTCAAGCTCAGGACAGGCTCTATCGAAGTACGACACCGTATTTCCTTCTACAAGTTCAGGGTGATCCGGTTAAGCAAAAGACTCGAAGGCCAGGAATTGAAAAATATCGGAGCGTAGCGCAGCCTGGTTAGCGCACTACACTGGGGGTGTAGGGGTCGGAGGTTCAAATCCTCTCGCTCCGACCATTTAAAAACAGGGAAGACATTTTCCGGATTTTCTGGGAGTGCATTCCCGCTCAATGCAGGGGAGTATTTATCATGGCAGTAGGAACAGTAAAATGGTTTAACGAAAGCAAGGGTTATGGATTCATTGAATCCGAAGGCAAAGATCTCTTTGTTCATTTCTCAGAAATCCAAGGGGAAGGTTTTAAAACTCTCACAGAAGGCCAGACGGTCGAGTTCGAGGAAGGTATGGGCCAGAAAGGTCCGCAGGCCACCAAGGTTATACCCAAATAAGAACCTATCATCCGGCAGAACTTTGACTCTGCCGGAGTCTTCTCAGCACCCTATTTAAGTAAAAGGGCTTGGCCATTGGGCCGGGCCCTCTTTCTTTTAGCGCACCTTGTATAGCATTTGGAGTGAGGTTGATATTCCGGAATGAGGAACCTATCTTTGTAGTAGGGAGATGAGTTCACCTCCCAATATTATGAACTTTTGGCTTTTGGAGGTCATCATGTTATGGGAAAAGATCCATGGAGACCCGAAAATCGGGGATATCCAACATAAGGACAACACCGTCGTTAACATCATTTTTGTTGTCGGTGTCGTAGTCACCTTGATGGCATGTGTCGCTTTCGTCATGTTCGGTCTGCTGTAAATGAAATCGGAGACCGTAAGAGAGAAGAGAGATTTGAGGGGGTGTGGGTTGAATTTTCCGGTCTAACGGAGACACCCCGGAAGTGAGGGGAGATTTTTTACCGTTTAAATATCTTCCGATAGAGCCCTGCACTTGATGAAACACAAATCCGGGGATGCGTTGGAGGAGCAGGCCACTTCCCCTGCTGACGTTGGGTTAAATACCGGCGAGGCGTTGTTGCACTTGCTTTTTGAAGTCCAACGGCTTGCGGATCATGTTGAGGGGATCGGTGACGCCGCCGGTGCCTGAGACAATGACGGTGCCAAAATTCAACATCCGGCCCCAGATGCTTTGGTCCACCTGCACACTTTCCACACTTTTCAAAAACACTTCGATGGTTTTTCGTTTC
>QIDN01000351.1 GCA_003229345.1 Nitrospirota bacterium
GGTCCGACACCTCCGCGGTGGCTTTGGCAGTGGCGTTGAAGGCTGATTTGTGCGAAATTTATACGGACGTCAAAGGGGTCTATACCGCCGACCCGCGCATGGTGCCCAACGCCCGCAAACTGAATATGGTATCCTTTGAAGAGATGCTGGAAATGGCCAGCCTGGGCGCCAAGGTATTGCAGATACGCTGTGTCGAGTTTGCCAATAATTTTAATATGCCGCTTGTGGTCCGCTCCACCTTCGACGAGGCGGATGAGGGGACCCGGGTGTGTCAGGAGAATCCCGATATGGAACAGCCGATCGTATCCGGAGTGATGTACGACAAGAATCAATCGAAAATCACGATCAAGGGTGTGCCGGATCAACCGGGCATCGCCGCCAATATTTTTAACGCGCTGGCGGAGGCTTCCATTTCGGTGGACATGATTATCCAGAACGTGAGTGCAGAGGGCCATACCGATATCTCCTTTACGCTGGCCACCACGAATCTGCAGGAGGCCATGCCGATCATGCAGAAGAAGGGCAAAGAGGTACAGGCCGAAAGCGTTTCATCGGATTCGAATATTTCTAAAATCTCCGTGGTCGGTGCGGGCATGCGCAGTCATGCCGGCGTGGCAGCGCGGATTTTCAGCACGCTGTCCAGGGAGGGAATCAATATGATGATGATCAGCACGTCGGAAATCCGCGTGTCCTGCATCATCGATACAAAAAGCACCGAACAGGCCGTACGCGCCTTGCATGACGAATTCAAACTGGACGAGGAACCGGAGCAGGTGTCGCAACCGGCCACCGGCGCCTCGCCCACAACCTGATTAGAAAACGCGTTTATTGATATGAAAACGATCAAAATATACGACACCACTCTTCGCGACGGTTCCCAGGCGGAAGAAATCGCTTTCACCGTAGAGGATAAGCTCCGCATCGCCCACAAGCTGGACGACAACGGCATCCACTATATCGAAGGCGGCTGGCCGGGATCGAATCCAAAAGATGTGGAATTTTTCGAGAAGCTTAAAGCGGAATCCTTCCAGCAAGGAAAGCTGGTGGCGTTTGGCAGTACCTGCTCGCCCAAGCACAAGGCGGAAAACGATCCCAACCTGAAGCGCCTGCTGGAAGCGGAAACCGAGGTGATCACCATCTTTGGCAAAAGCTGGGATATGCATGTCAAAGAGGCCCTGTCTACGAACCTCGACGAAAATCTGCGTATGGTATCCGACAGCCTTACGTTTCTGAAAAAGCATGTCAAGGAAGTGATGTTTGACGCCGAACATTTTTTCGATGGCTATAAAAAGAATCCGGAGTACGCCCTCAAAGTATTGAAGGAAGCCGAATCGGCGGGAGCCGACTGGCTGGTGTTGTGCGATACCAACGGCGGCACCATGCCCTGGGAAATCAAATCCATCTTCGAAGAAGTTCGCAAAGCCTGCAAAACTCCTCTCGGTATTCACACTCACAACGATTCCGAAATGGGCGTCGCCAACGCGCTGACCGCGGTCGAAGCCGGTGCCGGACAGGTGCAAGGCACCATCAACGGATACGGCGAGCGGTGCGGCAACTGTAATCTGGTTTCCGTCATTCCCAATCTGAAATTGAAAATGGCCCTGGACTGCATCTCCAACGAGCAAATGACAGGACTGAAGGAGTTATCCGCGTTCGTGGACGAGTTGGCAAATAAGCGACACTTTAACCATCAACCCTATGTCGGGAAAAGCGCCTTCGCGCACAAGGGCGGCATTCACGTCAGCGCGATGCAGAAAAACCGTGAAACGTATGAGCACATCGATCCTTCCCTGGTGGGCAACCAGACGCGCATCCTGGTATCCGACCTGTCGGGTAAAAGTAATATCCTCCAGAAAGCCAAGGAGTTTGGCATAGACATCGACTCGAAGGATCCCAAAATCCAGGAAGTGCTGGACCAGCTGAAGGAATCCGAAAAACTCGGCTACCAGTACGAGGGCGCCGAGGCCTCGTTTGAATTGCTGATGCGCGACGCGCTGGGCGAACGGCAGCAACATTTCGAATTTATCGGATTCCGCGTGATCGTCGAGAAGCGGCAGGAAGACGAAGCACCGCTTGCAGAAGCCTCGGTGAAGATCCGCGTCAATGGCGTACAGGAGGTAACCGCCGCCGAAGGGCACGGTCCCGTCAACGCCCTCGACAAAGCCATTCGCAAAGCGCTGATCAAGTTCTACCCGGAACTGGAAGAAGTGAGTCTGTTCGACTACAAGGTCCGCATCCTCGACGAGAAAAGCGGCACCACGGCGAAAATTCGCGTACTGGTGGAATCGGGCGACCACGACTCCAAGTGGGGAACTGTCGGCGTTTCCGAGGATATCATCGAAGCCAGCTGGCAGGCTCTGATCGACAGCATCCTCTACAAGCTGAGCGTCGTTCCCAAAAGCAAAACCACTCTAGCCTGACCAGCGTAACGCTGGACCCACCGGGCAAGGCACGGAGCAAGTTTTTCTCTCCCCGTTTATTCCTCCCCTCTTTCCAAAGGAGGGGCTGGGGGTGGTTGATAGTCTCCCCCTTCTCCGAAGGAGGCCGGGGGGCTTCTTCCTTCTGCTTTGTTAGTTGCCCGGTTTATCGGGCAACTACAAATTCAAATCCATCCCTTATACAAAGGTCTCCTTTACTAAAGAGAAGTCCTAAGTAGGATATCCAAATTGGCTTTGTAAAATTTTCTGACATCCTGGGTGGTCTTTTTGTAATCTTCCATAAAGGCACGGGCCGCTTCTGAGGAATCAGAATAACCCAACAGCCTTGCCAAAATCGCCAATTCCTGATCATCCTTCGGTAAATGGCTGGAATACTGTTCTGACAACAACCGCAGAGCGCACTCCACGTTTCTCAAAAAATGATAATGCTTTCCCAGGTTCGCGGCTTGATCGTGATCCAATATGCCGTAATTTGATAATAATTGAATGTTCTCGAAGGTATTGCCACTTCTTAGTTTAGGATTGCGGTGACCGTGCATCAACTGCAACACCTGAACCGAGAACTCGATATCCGCCAATCCCCCCGCCCCCAGTTTCACATTGATGCCTTTTCTGAGCTCCTGCGCCAATTCCGTTTCCATGCGATTCCGCAGTCGCGAAATTTCGATCAGCGAACCGTATTCCAACTTGGGCCGGTAGGTGAAGTTGTGTGCCAGTTGGATGAATTTTTTACCCACCTCCAGGGAACCCGCGATGAAGCGGGCCCGCGTCATGGCCTGTTGCTCCCAGATTTTACCGCGCGTATCGAAATAATCTCTGTAACCTTGAAGCGACAGCACCAGCGCTCCCCGACTTCCCTCGGGACGGAGGTCGGTATCAATTTCGTAGGGCGAGGGCACCGAAGCCATCATTGAATTCAATTGAAAAATCTTCTGCGCGAGGGATACATAAATCGAAACCAAATCTTCCGAATGCGATACTTCCTTCTCAGCAATATCTTCTTCATATACGAAGACCAGATCCAAGTCCGAGCCGAAGTTGATTTCTTGCCCGCCTAGTTTTCCCAGTCCGATAATGGCAAATTTATCCGGTAGATGGTCGTACCCCTCAGACAGACTTATTTCCTTCCTCGCCAGTTGATAAACGGTTTGCAAATAAATATCAGCCAGATGCGATAAATCCTCCAGCGTACCTGGGACATCCGTTTCATGAATCATGAACCTCAACCCAATGCGAAGCTCTTCGCTCTGCTTGAATTGCCGGAGGCAGATATTCTTTCCGGAGTGTTCCGAAACCGCCGACATGCGAACATTCAATTCCTCCAACATCATCGCCGGAGTTTTATAGAGATACAGCGATTCCTGATTGGAAATGACATCGATCAGGTTCGGCTGTTTGATCAGCAGAGCGGACAACACACTGCTGGAGCCGAATAGAATCAGAAGAATCTCCAGGAATTTATGATTGTCATGGAAAATGGTCAAATAGGTTTCGCGGGCGTGGCTGGCTTCTATAAAGCGCACCAGGTAGTCCACCGCGGCATCCGGATCAGGAACCTTGCGGCACAGGTCCAGCAGTGTGGGCAAAACCGCATAAAAAGTTTGGATACTTTTTTCGGTGGCGTGGGACAACTCCGGACCATCGCGGAGCGTTTTTAAAAATTTGAAGGTGCGTTTGGAATTCCTGAAAGGGTATTCTTTCAGGGTATCTTCCGAAAACCGTCCCTCCAGCTCTCGTTGGGTGGCCCATTGCCGGGCAGTATTGCCTGCCGCTTTCTGGTCTTCATCTTGGGAAAAGAGGTGGGCGTACATCGTCCCGACAAATTGTGTATGTCGCTCGAACTCTTGGTTCAACTGTTCAATCAACTTCGGGTAGGTGTCACCCTGAAATCCCATTTTTTTGGCCAGGATCGCCAGGTTCTTCTCGTCCTTTGGCAGGTGATAGGTTTGCAGGCCAAAAGAAATCTGCACCCGGTTTTCCAAATTACGCAGGAAGATATAGGCGTCACGGAGTTTTTCATATTCCTCGTCTGTCAGGAATTTTCGGTCGTTCAATTTTTCAATCAGCGTGGAGGTATTGGGATCCCGCAGGCTTTGATCGCGACCACCGAATAGGAGTTGATAGGACTGCACGATGAATTCCACTTCCCGGATGCCGCCGAAGCCTAATTTAATGTGGCCTTTTTCCAATTGGTTCTTCTTTAAATTAAGGTCCACTTTTTTCTTCAGCGACTTGACTTCTTCGATGGCATTGAAGTCCAAACTTCTGCGGTAGACAAACGGCCGGATCATGGTCAAAAATTCCGTGCCCAGAGCCTGGCTGCCAGCGGAAACCCGGACTTTAATGAGGGCCTGCCGCTCCCAAGTACGCCCCCAGGATTCGTAATACGTCTCACAACTGGTCAGGGAGTTCACCAGATCTCCGCTTTTCCCATCCGGCCGGAGATCAAGATCGACGCGAAACACATTGCCGTCCGAGGTGATTTCGTGGAGAGCTTTAGTAATCGATTGTCCCAGTTTGGTGTGGAATTCATGATTGCTGAGGGTGATCTGCCCGTTGCCCGCATGGGTCTCGCCCACGCTGGAGGTATAGATGTAGATCAAGTCTATGTCGGAGCTGTAGTTGAGTTCCCGTCCGCCCAGCTTGCCCATGGACAGGATGGCGAATTCTGATTCCCTGGCATTGTCGTCCGCGTCGGTAAACATGGGCGTGCCGTATTTCTCTTTGAGGATCTTGATCGAATATTCGTACGCCACCTGCAGGCAGACATCGGCCAGGTCCGACAGGCCCTCGACATTTTCACGCAAACTCACCAAGCCCATCAAATCGCGTAAACCCAGGCGGATGTACTCCCGTTTTTTGAATTTTCTCAGAAGGGATGGGGTTTGGTCGGTCAATTCATCCGTACCCGCCAGCTCGTAAAAATCCCGGTACAACATATCCCTGGTTTTTGGTTTGGTGAGGGTATCGGGATCGCTCAACCAATCCACATAAGAAGGATTGCTTAGGAGGGCGTCGGTCAACATCTGGCTTCCGGAAAACAGAACGGTGAGCGCCTTCAGCAGGAAGGGCGTTCCGGACAACAAGGAATACAGGTGATCTTTATCCAGAATTTCTTCAGCCAGCCGCTCAAAATTATTCAAAGCGGTGTCCGGGTTGTAGGATTGAGACAGGCTGTTTAAAAATTCAGAAAAAAACAGCGGGTATAACTGTGGAAAATTGCTCTGTCGACTTAATGTGGAGAGAATCCGCCAGGCACTTTCCGGCTGTTCAAAACCACCCTTGGCCAGTGCGGCTTCGATCTCATCATTCCAGGGCTTGTTTACGAACAGCCAGGATTCCAATGTATTTGAATCATTCATTCAGAACTATTGTTCAGGGTGAATCGTTTTCGCCAATTTAGCATAAAAAAACCCCCTGGAAAAACCCAGGGGGTTTATCAACTGAAAAAATTTATACCATTAAACTTGGGAGATTCCCTGCTGTCATTAAATATCGTAGTACAGGTGAAATTCATAGGGATGAGGCCGCAACCGCATTTCGTCGATTTCGTTTTCCCGCTTGTAGGAAATCCAGCGGTCGACCACATCCTGAGTGAACACATCGCCTTTCAGCAGGAACTGGTGATCCTCTTCCAAAGCTTCCAGAGCTTCTTCCAGAGAAGCGGGAAGCCGTGGAATGTTGGCCAGCTCTTCCGGCCCGAGGGCGTAAATATCCTTATCCAAGGGTTCACCCGGATCGATTTTATTTTCGATGCCGTCCAGTCCTGCCATCAGCATGGCCGAAAAAGCGAGATAGCCGTTGGAGGAAGCATCCGGGAAGCGGCATTCCAGACGCTTCGCCTTCGGATTGGGCGAATACATGGGAATACGAATCGCGGCACTCCGGTTCCGACTGGAGTACGCCAGGTTAACCGGGGCTTCGAAACCGGGAACCAGACGTTTGTACGAATTTATGGTCGGCGCCACAATGGCCGCCAATGCACGGGCATGTTTCAAAATTCCGCCTATGTAATGCATCCCCATTTCGCTGAATCCAGCATAACCGTTTCCTGCAAACAGGGGCTTGTCCCCTTTCCAAATACTTTGATGGACGTGCATGCCTGAACCGTTGTCCCCGTAAATGGGCTTGGGCATGAAGGTCGCGGTTTTGTTATGCCGGTGGGCCACATTTTTAACGATGTATTTGTACCACATCAGATTGTCGGCGCATTTCACCAGAGAGGAGAACCGCATGGCGATTTCGCATTGTCCACCCGAGGCGACTTCATGATGGTGACACTCCATCTGAATGCCATTTTTTTCCATCAACAGCATCATTTCAGTACGAATATCATTCAGGCTGTCACTGGGAGCAACCGGAAAGTATCCCTCCTTATAGCGCGGCTTGTAACCGAGGTTGGGCCCTTCATCACGACCGGTATTCCAGTTCCCCTCGCTCGAATCGACATAATAAGCGGCGTGATTGATATCGGACTCATAGCGGACGTCATCGAACACGAAAAACTCCGGCTCGGGACCAAAGTAAGCAGTGTCGCCGATTCCCGTCGATTTAAGATAGGCTTCCGCTTTCGTCGCGATGTTTCTGGGATCGCGGGAGTATTTTTCCTTGGTGATGGGATCCACGATGCTGCAGATCATGCTCAAGGTCGGCACTTTGGTAAAAGGATCCATCACGCCGGTATCAGCATTGGGAATCACCAGCATGTCGCTGGCGTTGATGGCCTGCCAACCGCGGATACTGGATCCGTCAAAGCCCAACCCCTCCTCAAACATATGCTCCACCAACTCGCTGATGGGAACGGTGAAATGCTGCCACGTTCCCAGCAGATCCATAAATTTCAGATCCACCATCTCGGTGCTGTTTTTCTTCGCAAAATCGATTACCTCTTTCGGTGTCATTAGGCTTGCTCCTCGCTTCACATAAAAAAAATTTAAAGATTAATCCAATATATATTCGTTGATCCAGAAAAAAACTTATCCAATACGGAAAATCAAATTGCTTACACGGCGTCTTCGCCGCGCTCGCCGGTTCTTATACGGATGGTGTCTTCCAAGTGAGTGACGAAAATCTTGCCGTCCCCAATCCGTCCGGTTTGCGCGCTTTTTATAATCGCGTTCACAACCTCGTCCAATTGGTTATCGGCTATAACAATTTCCAATTTAATCTTGGGAAGGAAATCGACCACGTACTCGGCGCCACGGTACAACTCGGTATGCCCTTTTTGCCGACCGAACCCTTTGACTTCGCTGACCGTAATTCCCTTAATACCGATTTCGTTCAACTTGTCTTTGACTTCATCAAGTTTGAACGGCTTAATCACGGCTTCCACTTTTTTCATTGGAAATCCTCTCAACTTTAAAAATTAATTATTTATTGCCTGGGTGCTCGTCTCCAGATTTCCCCGAAGCCCCACCCATGTTTAATCCAGAAAAGGGTGCATCCTACTGAATTTTTTGTAAT
>QIDN01000085.1 GCA_003229345.1 Nitrospirota bacterium
GGGTTGGGAAGGGATGATCCGCATCGACCGCGACCGCCCGGTGGCAGAGCAGGAATATTGCCAGGTGTTGACCGGACAGATCGTCAACAAGGTGGGTAGGACCGGCGGCACCTTTCTGCATACCTCGCGCACCCAGCCTTCCAAGGTGAAACGGATAGCGGTTCCGGCGGCTTTGCAAAAAACGTATTCGCAGGAAGTCAACGACCTGACGCCGGAAGTGATACAGAATCTGGATCACCTGGGAATCGATCACCTCATTCCCATCGGCGGCGACGATACTTTGAGTTATGCCTTGCGCCTTCATCGGGAGGGATTTCCCGTGGTGGCGATCCCTAAAACGATGGACAACGATGTGGCGGGTACCGATTACTGTCTTGGGTTCAGCACCTGCGTGACGCGTACGATTCAGTTGGTCAATCAATTGCGCACCTCTGCTGGATCGCATGAACGGTTTCTGGTGGTCGAAGTGTTCGGGCGTTATGCCGGATTCAGCGCGCTGTTGCCCGCTATGGCCGGAGCCAGCAACCGGTGTATCATCCCCGAGCATCCGTTCGACATGGAACGGCTGGCGGAGATGATGAGCGAAGACCGGCGGAGGAATCCCAGTAACTATTCCATCGTCATCGTTTCCGAAGGCGCCATGTTCGCCGAAGGCCGCATGGTGTTCGAAGACGGGGAGGCCGACGCGTACGGACACAAAAAACGCGGCGGCATCGGCGATCAGGTGGCGGTGCGTCTCAAGGAACTGGCGCCGAAATACAACAACGGTGAGCAGGTCGGCATCATCAGCCAGAAGCTGGGATACCTGGTGCGGTCGGGTCATCCGGATGCCATCGACTCCATCGTGCCCGTCGCCTACGGCAACATAGCCCTCAACCTGTTGTTGGAAGGTAAAAGCGGTCGGCTGGTCAGCCTGCGCAACGGCAATTATGGCGATGTTGACCTGGCGGAAGTCTCCGCCACCAAGAAACGGGTGAATTTAAAGAAGCATTACAATACCGACCGCCTCCGCCCCGACTACCGGAATTTCGAAAACAAACCCCTGTTCATCATGTCCTGCGAGGACTAGGTTAAACCCCTCTATTTAAAAGTCTTTATCAGGCATTGGCTCTTGCCTCCCTACAGGTGTTGTGGTAAGCTACCGCCACAGCTCTATATTTCGCTAAAATCACCATAAAGCACCATTTTTCAAGCATTTAACTCACACGCCACTGGACTGGAGCAGGGGTGACCGCAAGGTTTCTGTCCCGGAACGAAGGTGGCGGTGGACCAACCCATTCTTAAGGAGAATGTATGTCAGACATTAGCATGAGTCAATTGTTGGAGGCCGGGGTGCACTTTGGTCATCAGACCACGCGCTGGAACCCCAAAATGAAGAAATACATTTATGGGGCCCGCAACGGAATCCATATCGTCAACCTCCAGAAAACGCTGACTCTTTTCAAGGAAGCGGAAAAATATTTAAGGAACGCCTCGCAACAGGGCAAAAAAATTCTGTTTGTCGCGACTAAAAAACAGGCTCAGGAGTTGATTGCCGAACAAGCGGATCGGGCGGGGATGTATTACATCAATCAGCGTTGGCTGGGCGGCACGCTCACCAACTTTTCCACCATTCGAAAAAGTATCCAGCGCCTCCTCGAGTTGGAGCGGTTGGAGGAAGAAACCCAGTTCGAGCAGTTGCATAAAAAGGAAGCTCAGTCAAAGCGCAAAGAAATCGCCAAGCTCAACAAGTTTCTGAGGGGCATCAAGCACATGAAGGATCTTCCCGACATCATGTTTGTCGTGGATACCCACAAGGAACGCATTGCGATGGCGGAAGCGATGAAGCTGGGCATCAAGATAGTGGCGATCGTGGACACTAATTGTGATCCGGATGGGATTGACTACATAATTCCCGGGAACGACGATGCGATTCGTTCGATAGACCTGTTTGCCAGCCGCATTGCGGATATTTGTCTTGAAGGTCAGGAGATATACAAAGCCGTCCAAAAGGAGAAGCAGGAAGCGGCCGCCAAGGAAGCTGCCATCAAAGAAGCCGCTGCGAAAGAAAAAGAAGCCATCGCGGCTAAGGAAGCGGCTGCCAAAAAAGCCGCCGCCGCTGCCAAAAAGCCTCCCAAGCCGGACCCGAAAAAGGCCGCTGCGAAGAAGGCTGATAGCCCACCCGCGGTCAAGGAAGCCAAAAGCCCGACTGCTGTTAAGGGAGCCGCTCCGAAGAAAGCTGACAGCCCGGCTGCTGTTGAGGAGACGGCCAAGGCAGACTCGGATTCGGATTCCAGTGAAAACGCTGAGGAAAAACCTGTTTCCGCCTGAGCAAACGGTGAGGTCATTTCCAGGTTCGGGCCATGGGGAAACCTTATTTCACAATTAATGGTATTGAGCGGTAGCGAGTTCCGGTAACAGAGTTTCCGGTCACCTTGATTCATCGCGTCCTGAATTCACAGTTCAGCGGATGGATGCAAGACAGACAGCGCCGCCGATTGAATAAATCTTTTGTAAAATATATAGACATAGGAGAATTTAGAGAATGGAAGTAACAGCAGATATGGTAAAGACGCTTCGCCAGCAGTCCGGAGCGGGAATTATGGAATGTAAAAACGCGCTTAAGGAAACCAAGGGCGATATTGAAGAGGCAATCACCCACCTGCGCAAGAAAGGCATAGCGAAAGCCGATAAGAAGGGCGACCGGAGCACTGGCGACGGCGCGATCGGTTCCTATATTCATGCCGGGAACAAAATTGGCGTTCTGGTAAACCTTCAATGTGAAACCGATTTTGTCGCCAATACCGATGAGTTCAAGGATTTGTTGAAAGATATCGCCATGCACATTGCCGCCGCAAAGCCGCGGTTCACCACGCGTGACGATGTGACGCAGGATGTGCTGGACAAAGAGCGGGAAATTTACGCCCATCAGGCGCGCGAATCCGGCAAGCCTGATAAGATCATCGACAAGATTGTCGACGGCAAGATGTCGAAATTCTTTGAAGAGAATTGCCTGCTGGATCAGACGTTCATCAAAGATGGCGACACGACCATTCAGGAATTGATCAAGCAGAAGATTGCCAAGCTGGGGGAAAATATCACGGTTGGAAATTTTACGCGTTTTGAAATCAGCAGATAAACCACAGGGGGATTTCTTTGGACAAGCCTTTGGGCAAGCCTATTTACGATCGGGTTCTTTTAAAGCTGGGTGGCGAAAGCCTGGCCGCTAAAAACGGCGGGTTTGGGATCGACCAGAAAGCGCTCAATAGGATTGCGGCGGAGGTGGCGGAAGCCAAGGACATGGGAGTGCAGATTGCCATCGTCATCGGCGGCGGCAATATACTGCGTGGGGCGACTGCCAGCAGTCTGGGAATGGAGCGGGTGACCGCGGATTACATGGGCATGCTGGCCACGGTGATCAACAGCCTGGCCCTGCAAAACGCTTTGGAGAGCAACGGCGTTCCGACACGGGTGTTGACCGCTCTGGAAATTCGGCAAGTGGCCGAACCGTATGTAAGGCGGCGGGCGATCCGGCATCTGGAAAAGGGCCGGGTGGTGATTTTTGCCGCAGGTACCGGAAACCCTTATTTCACTACCGATACTGCGGCTTCCCTGCGGGCTATTGAAATCGAAGCCCAGGTGATTTTTAAGGCCACTAAAGTAGATGGCGTATACTCTGCCGATCCCATGAAAGATTCTACAGCGACAAAGTACACTGAATTAACCTACATCGAGTTGCTGAATAAAGGGCTTAAAGTAATGGACTCCACCTCCGTGTCCTTGTGCATGGATAACAAACTGCCAATGGTCATTTTCAACGTTGAACAGAAGGACAGTATCAAGCGGGTGCTTTTAGGAGAAAAAATAGGCACCACTGTCGGGTCGAATTAATATGGATAATCACATTAAAGATTCAGAACAGAAAATGACAGCCTCCATTGATCACCTGCACGTTGAGTTGGGCAAGGTGAGGACCGGCCGTGCTTCGATTTCCCTGGTGGAGGACATCAAGATCGATTTTTACGGCAACCCCACTCCGCTGGCACAAACCGCGACTCTCGGGGTGCCGGACAGCAAAACCATCACCATCGCTCCCTGGGATGCTTCCATACTGCCGGTGATCGAGAAAGCCATTCAAGTATCGGATCTGGGGCTGACCCCTTCCAACGACGGCAAAGTCATTCGTCTGACCATTCCCCCGCTGACCACCGACCGGCGTCAACAGCTCACCAAGGTGGTCAAGAAATATGGCGAGGATTGCAAAGTCGCCATCCGCAACATCCGGCGCGACTTCAATGACAAGCTCAAGGCTATGGAAAAGGACCATTCCCTTTCCAAGGACGAGGAGCGCAAGGGTCACGACGAGATTCAGAAAGCCACCGACAAGTATGTGGGTGAGGTGGATAAGATCGTTCAGGGCAAGGAAAAAGATGTCCTGGAAGGTTGATGGATGCCTTATAATATTGATAAGTTGAACTAAAGGCCCGCCACCATTGGCCGGACCGGTTTTGCTGAATCAATCTGAGACCCTGGAGACCCCCGCTTGCCTGACCCTACCTTAATGAATCAAATTGATCTCAAGCGTCTGCCACGTCACATTGCTATCATCATGGATGGCAACGGACGCTGGGCCAAAAAGAAAATGCTCCCGCGTGTGGAGGGCCACCGGCGCGGCGTTAAAACCGTCGATAAAATTGTCACTTTATGCACCGAGATGCATATCGAGGCCCTGACTCTGTATTCCTTCTCCGACGAAAATTGGAACCGCCCCCGCTCCGAAATCAACGCACTCATGAAAATTCTGGACCAGTACCTGAACAAGGAGCTGGAACGTATGAAACGGGAGAATATCCGGTTCAATACCATTGGCCGCATTCACGAGCTGCCGCCGGCCATTCAAAAACGCATTCGTCACGCTGAAGACTATACCCGAGGTAACGAGGGTTTGATTCTGACCCTGGCGTTAAGTTACGGAGGGCGGCAGGAGATCGTCGATGCGGTCAAAAAAATTGCCAGGCAGGTACAGGAAGGGAGCCTCCCTATTGAGGATATCGACTTTCCGGTTCTGGAAAGTAGCTTGTATACCCACGACCTTCCCGAGCTGGATTTGTTGATCCGCACCAGTGGCGAAAAACGAATCAGCAATTTTCTCCTGTACCAAATGGCCTACACTGAATTGCATTACACAGAAGTGTTGTGGCCGGTGTTTACGGAAGACGACCTGCTTAAAGCCATCATCGATTTCCAAAGCCGGGAACGGCGGTTCGGCATGATCGGCGACCAGATCGTCAAAGCCTGACTGTTATCCCAAACGCATTCCCAGGATGGACGCTATGACACTCCCCCACAGGGCAACGTATAAACTGAGACAGGAGAACGCCGGGTGAAGCGCGTATTAAGTGGACTGGTCCTTATTCCCGTTGTTCTGGGAATTGTTCAATACGGCTCGCCCTTGTTGTTTTTGGCCCTCGTGATCGCCGCCGTATTGGTGGGATGGACGGAGTACTGCAAGTTGATTCGTCACATTGGGATTAAGGTCAATCTCATCGTTGGCGGGGTACTGTGTCTGTTTCTCGTTTTTTGTTTTTACCGTAACGATTTTTATTTGGTTTGGCTTGCGGCGTGTCTCATGTCGTTGTTCATCACTTGGTACGCTTCCGGGTCCGCATTGGAGGACGCTCTCAACCAAGTGGCCTATTCGTTTTTGGGTGTAGTTTATGTGTCCGGGCTGATGAGTTATTTTATTCTTCTGCGCGGAATGGAACACGGCAACCATATTCTCTTTTATCTTTTTATGGTGATCTGGTCGGGCGACATTGCCGCTTACTACGTTGGGAAAACTATTGGGAAAACCCCACTTGCACCCAAGATCAGTCCCGGAAAAACCATCGAGGGATCGGTGGCAGGACTGGTCGGCAGTGTGGCCGGGGGAGTCGCGGCCAAATATCTGTTTTTTGAGTCTCTTCCGCTAAACCATTGTTTGATTATGGCCTTATTGTGCGGTATTATGGGCCAAATAGGAGATTTAGCTGAGTCTCTGTTCAAACGCCGTGCAGGAGTTAAAGACTCCGGATCGTTGATCCCGGGTCACGGCGGCGTTCTGGATCGGTTGGACAGCCTGATGTTTGCCGGACCCGCATTTTATATTTACCATGCGTTATTTTTATGAGCGAAGAGTGCGGATTTTTTAAGATTTTTGTAAGATTGTGGCTTATCCTGTTAGCCAATACTAGCGAACCAACTGACCGCGGGTACTTATGAAAAAAATTTCCATTCTCGGATCTACCGGCTCCATCGGCGTCAATACACTGGATGTCATTGACCGCAACCCCGGCAAGTTTGAAGTCTGGGGCCTCGCCGCCGGACGCAACATAGAAGTTCTCGCGCAACAAACCAAAAAATTCAAACCCAAAATGATTTCCCTGCACGATACGTCGCGCCTGGGAGAACTACGCGCATTGCTTGGCGATCAGAAAGTAGACATCGTCACCGGGTCAACTGGAGCCACGCAAGTGGCCACCCTGCCGGAAATCGATCTCGTTGTTTCGGGCGTGGTCGGGTGTGCCGGGCTGGTGCCTACCTACGCCGCAGTGAATGCCGGGAAAACCCTGGCGCTTGCCAATAAGGAAACCTTGGTGGTTGCCGGAGAACTGGTCCTCAAGGCGGCACAAGGCAAATGCGATATCATCCCCGTCGACAGCGAGCACAGCGCGATTTTGCAGGCATTGAACGGCGAAAGCCACGACCGCATACGGCGCATCATTCTCACCGCTTCAGGTGGACCGTTCCGTACCTACACGCTGGAGCAGATGGAGCATGTGACGGTCAAGGACGCGCTCAACCATCCTAACTGGGACATGGGCGATAAGATCACGATTGACTCTGCCACCATGATGAACAAGGGGCTGGAGTATATCGAAGCCAAATGGTTGTTCGGCCTGGAGACGCAGGTGGACATCATCGTACACGCGCAAAGTATCGTGCATTCGATGATCGAGTTTGTGGACACCTCCATCATCGCGCAGTTGGGAATTCCCGACATGCGGGTGCCCATTGCCTACGCGCTGTCGTACCCTGACCGTATCGACTGCCAACTGCCGTCGTTGGATTTATCGGCGTTATCGAAACTCACGTTTGAGCCACCGGATTACACCCGCTTCCCCTGTCTGCAGTTGGCGAAGGATGCGATGGATATCGGCCAGACCATGCCCGCTGTGCTCAATGGCGCCAACGAGATCGCCGTGCAGGCTTTTCTGGATGAGGAAATCCCGTACAAGGATATCCCCGAGATCATCCGTACGGCCATGCACAATCACGACACCCGGCCGATCACCTGCATCGAAGATGTCTTGGAAGCGGATCGGTGGGCCCGCGAAGAAACCCGCAAACTTATCACCGTCACTCTCTAATTTTTTTCACCCTGAGCTTGTCGAGGGGTGACATCCCAGTCAATAGATTTTCTTTCTATGAGTTCATTTCGAATTGGTAACGGATACGATGTGCACCGCCTGGTCGAAGGACGCAAGCTGATCCTCGGCGGGGTGGATATCCCGCATGACAAGGGCCTCGACGGCCATAGCGATGCCGATGCGTTGTGCCACGCGATATGCGACGCGTTGTTGGGAGCGGTGGGTGCCGGCGATATCGGACATTATTTCCCGGACACCGACCCGCAATGGAAAGGCATTTCCAGTCTTCTGTTGTTGGAAAAAGTTGGAAAAGTTGTGAAGGAGCAGGGGTATAAAGTGAGCAACACCGATGCCACCATTGTTGCGCAGAATCCGAAGCTTGCGCCGTACGTCGACAAGATGAAACAGAACATCGCCAAGGCGCTGGCCATTGGTCCGGGGCAGGTGAACGTCAAAGCCACGACCACCGAAAAGC
>QIDN01000005.1 GCA_003229345.1 Nitrospirota bacterium
AGAGGGCTCCTGGATGGGCAAATCCACCCCAATGGCAGCGGCCATCGGTTCTTCAACCAGATACACTTCCCGGGCACCCGCTGACTCCGCGGAGTCGCGCACGGCCCGTTTCTCTACCTGCGTGATGCCGGAAGGCGCGGCAATCACCACCCGCGGCCGGACCAGCGATTTGCGATTGTTGTGGACCTTCTGAATAAAACTGCTGATCATTTGTTGTGTGACTTCAAAATGCGCAATGACCCCGTCTTTCATCGGGCGGATGGCTTCAATACTGCTAGGAGCCCGGCCCAGCATCTGCTTGGCTTCCGCCCCGACCGCCTGCACTTCCTTGGTCTGAGTATTGATGGCCACTACAGAAGGTTCGCGCAGGCAGATTCCTTTATTTTTTACAAATACCAAGGTATTGGCGGTACCAAGGTCAATGGCCAAATCGTCCGAAAACAAATCCCAAAAGAAGTTGAGCACAACAGTTGTCCAGTTGAGGTTGATGGAAATTAAGTTAAATAGTTGATTTTTCTAACAATAGCCTTATATCAGTGGAGTAGGGAATTTGCAAGACCCGGTGGCCCCGGGACCTCAAAAGAAGAGACTCGGGATTATTTTCAATGAAATAAGGTTAAAATAAACAGGTTGCGAATTGATATCTGGTGGACTAACATACGCAGTTTAAATTTTAACATCTTTTTGCAGGCCGTGGGAGTGTAAATCCATGCTCAACTATATTCGAAACAGCGGAATGGCCAAAGTCTTCTTATGGGGTATTCTTCTCGCCTTTGTCGCCACCATTTTCTATTCCTGGGGAGCGGGCGGCCAGTTCGGGGGAGCCAATAAAACCGTCGCCACCGTCAACGGGATAGAAATCAAAGTCAATGAATTTGAACGCGCCTACGGCAATATCATCAATTTTTACCGCGAACAGTTTCGAGGCCAGTTTTCGGAAGAAATGGCGGCACAACTCAAGCTCAAGGAAAATGCTCTGGATGCTCTGATCCAGAACAGGCTGGTGGTTCTGGAAGCGAAAAAAATGAACCTGATAGTCAGCGATCAGGAGCTGGCGGAAAGTATTTCCAAGCAGCCTCAATTTCAAAAAGACAACAAATTCAGCAGCAGTCTCTATCAAAACTATCTCCGTTTCAGTCGCGTCAGCACCAAGGATTTTGAGGATAGCCAGCGGAAAAATCTTCTTCGCGAAAAACTAGAAGGGGTCATTAAGGCTTCGACGCAAATATCTGAAACTGAAATACAGGAAGCCTATAAAAAAGAAAATGAAAAAATAAAATTCAAATATATTGGTTTTTCGAAGGATTATTTCAAGCCCGCCAGTCGCCCCTCGGACGAGGATATCCAAAAGTACTTTGAATCACACAAGAGCCAATTCGAAGTGCCTGAACAAATCCAGGTTCAGTACGTCAAATTAACTCCAAAAATGATCGAAGATACAATCGAAATTTACGAGGAAGACGTCAAAGACTACTACGATAGCAACCAAGCCAAATATTTTATCAAGAAACAATACAAGGCGAGCCACATCCTGATTAAAAGTGATACTTCCCTTCCATTCGGAGAAGACTTATCCGAAGAGGAAAAGGAAAAATTATTAAACGACGCCGACGAGAAAACCAAAATCAAAGCCGATGAAATCCTGAAACAAATCAAGGAAGGCGCTGATTTTGCTGAAATGGCGAAAAGGCATTCCGCCGACACGGCGTCTGGAAACAACGGCGGTAGTCTGGGACAATTTTTCCAGGGAATGATGATTGCCGAATTTGAAGAAGCACTCGACCAGTTGAAACCCGGAGAGTTGGGTGGTCCCGTCAAAACCATGTTCGGCTTTCATATCATCCGTCTGGAGGAGGTGAAGGAGGAGCACTTGAAATCCCTGGCGGAAGTGCAGGAGGAAATCAAAAAAACACTTAAAGAAGACAAGGCTCGGAAGCGCATCCGGAGAATCGCCAAAAAAATCCGGAAGGCCGCCGGAGTCGGCAACAATTTGACTCAAGCCGTTCTGGAATACAAAGCCGAAACCCAAACTACCGAATTCATATCAAGAAAAATCCACAATGTTCCCGAAATTGGAAATGAGCCCGAATTTTTCAATACGGCATTTTCACTGGCAGGTGGGCAGTTGAGTGAGCCGATCAACACACCCGATGCTTCGTATCTGCTTAAAGTAATTACAAGAAAAGATCCTTACATTCCGGATGTGAATGAAGTTTTAAGAGAGGTCACCCAGGCAGTTGCCGAAGAGAAAAATAAATCAGCCACAGAAAATCAATTCAAGGCCCTTGGAGAACGGTTGAAATCTGAAAAGAATCTGGAACAACTAGCCAAGGAACTCAAGATGGATATAGAGGAAACTCCGTTTATCAGCCAATCAGATTCTATTCCCGGCATCGGCAACATCCAGTCCATCAAAAACGCCGTGTTCCCGCTCCAACCGGGGGAAACCACCACCGGAGCCAGCCGGGGAGTCTACTACTTGATCCAAATGGTGGAGCGCGAAGCGGCAGGCCAGATCGGCCCGGAACAATCGAAAAAAATCTATACTCGCATCAAAAACGAAAAGGCCCGGGTGATTTTTCAGGAGTGGATGGAAAATGTTAAGGAAAACGCCGAAATCCTGATCGACCAGACTCTTCTGTAAATACCGGATGGCCGGATAGAAATCGGAGGCAGAATCTCCCCGCACTTGCATTGTGTAGCAGGAGTTCTTTGGGCCCAGCGTCACGCTGGCGGATCAGCGCACCCGCCACGCATCCTTTTCACGCCCGGCAGGATTGGCTTCAACCAACCGGTGTATCTTGAGGACTTTGTCAACCAGTTCGCCGATATCCCGCGCCAGCACACGGATCATCTCCTCCTTGCCCTGCCCTCCCAGGTCGTAGATAATATCCGGCACGTAACCACGATCAGTGATGGCTTTATGCGTCCCCCACTCTAACGAAGAGCCTTCCTGTTGCTTGACGCTTTTGGGTTCCCTGGCGCGATCGAACGATGCGATCTTGAATTTCAGTTTCTTGCAGGCTTTTAAAATAGAATCGGTAAATTTTATGTTCATTACCGCCCGCATTTCAGGATCAAAGCGCATGGCGGTCAATACGATTTTGGCGACATGTTGCGAGGCGCCGAATTGCGGTGCGGCCACAGTAAAAATATCGTTGCCATTTTTGACGATCCGTCCCGGAATAGCCGCCACATCTTCCGCTCCCTGAGCGCCGGGGAGACCGATCCCGATATTCGACTGCACCTCCGGAATCAACAAGCCGATTCGGTTTTCCTTCAACACATCTACCGCGGCAGACAGGCCTTGAATCACTTGGAATCGTTTTTGTATTTTAAACAGAGACGCCATCGGGTCCACGCTTCCCGAGCCCTCTCCCCTCTCAACGCCGTTGGCAATCCCCGCTGTCACCAGCCCTTTGGCCTTTTGAATCGCCGAGGGCACATCCAACCCCAGGGCCAGCCCCGATACGATGCCGGCAGAAAGCACGCATCCGGTTCCGTGCCAATCTTTTTTACCAATCCGTTCGCCTCCAAAAATAAAATGCCGTTTGCCGTCAAAGAAAAAATCGTCCGCATTATTTTTGGAATGCCCACCTTTGATCAATACGTTACGGGCTCCGAGTTTGCAAATCGCCCTGGCGGCTTTGATTTTGTCTTGTGATCGGGAAATGCGAATTCCAGACAGTATCTCCGCTTCGGGAATATTTGGCGTCACCAGCAACGCCAGCGGCAGGAGCTTCTCCTTGAGCGCTTCCACTCCTTTTTTGGAGAGCAGGGTCTTCCGGCTGGAGGATTGGATCACCGGGTCCACTACCAGATTCTTGACCCGCGCCCGCTTTAACTGGCGAGCGATGCATTCCACCAGCGTCTCGTTGCCCAGCATCCCGGTTTTGACAGCGGCGGGTTTGGCGTCTTCCAGCACGGCTTTCAGTTGCGCCTCCACTTCTTCCGGTGACAGGTCGAAAGTGGCGTGCACGCCTTTGGAGTTTTGAGCGGTGATGGAGGTGATGACCGAAGTCGCAAACAACTCATGGGCGGAAATGGTTTTGATGTCCGCCTGAATACCGGCACCTCCACTAGAGTCTGAACCGGCAATTGTCAGTACTGATAGAACTTGTTTCATAGCCATACAATCCTTTAATCGAAGCTCAATGGGCCTTTCAAAGATATTACCAGCCGTTGAACTGAAGGGTTTGTTTGAATCAAACGTTGGGGAGTGGTCCGTGCAACAGCCTAACCTACTGTTACGGATTTGGCAAGAGAACGAGGTTTGTCGACGTTTCTTTTCAGAGAGGTGGCCGTGAAATATGCTAACAGCTGGGCGATGACCATCTGAATCAGGGGTGCGATGACCGGTGGCACCGGCGGCAGAATCAATTCCTCGCTGAACAGGCTCTGGTTGCGGTTGCGCTCTTCGAAGTGAATTCCCAGCACATATCCATCCCGGGCGCGGATTTCCGCCACGCTGGCCAGGGTAGACTCATACAGGGCTTTCTCGGAACTGGGGGGGACGAATACGATGGAATTAATATCCGAGTCGATCATGGCCAGTGTGCCGTGCTTCAAAAATCCGCAGGGCATGCCCTCGGCATGTACATAAGCGACTTCTTTCATTTTCAGGGCAGACTCCAGGGCGATCGGATAATACATCCCGCGGCCCAGATACAACCAATGTTTGACATTCCGGTGGCTGTGGGCGATCCGGTGAATAAAACCGGAGCGTTCGTTCAAAATACCTTCGATGATGCCCGGTAAAGACTTGAGTGATTCCATGTATCCATCATACTTTTTTTGAGTCAGGTTTTTATTTTTGACTCCCAACTTCAAAGCGGTGCGGGTCAACAGAATCATCTGAGCCAATGCCGCTTTGGTGCTGATCACGCAGATTTCCGGTCCCGATCCCTGAAGCACCGGACAGTCGACCATCCGGGAGAGAGTTGACCCCATCACATTCACAATAGCGCCGGTTTTTGCGCCGCGCGACTGGGCATGCTTGAGAGCAGATATGGTGTCATAGGTCTCCCCGGACTGGGAAGCGGCCAGCACAAAACTATCTTTGTCCGCTGGCGACAGGGATACAAATTCGTCCGAACTGATGGCAGGAATGTACCTTCCCGCCAGCGAGGAAAATATATAGTTGGCATACATCGTCACATAATAAGTCGTCCCGACACCGACCAACTGGGTATTTTTGCTTTTATGGATCATTTCCACGAGGCAGTCGATGGTTCCCTCTTCCACTTCCATCGCATTCAAAACGGTCTGCGGCTGTTCGTAAATCTCCTTGAGCATGTAATGCGGGTAGCCACCCTTTTTCGACGTTTCGCTATCCCATTCGATCCGCATGATGGGCTTGTCGACCTCTTCCATCGTAACAAAGTTTTTGACGGTGTAGCCGTCCTTCGAAACGATGGCATATTCGTCGTCATCGATAATCACCGCGTTTTTGGTGTGGTCGATGAACGCGTTGAAATCCGATCCGATGAACTTCACTTCGTCGCCGATACCCAGCATTAAAGGCGATTCCCTTTTGGCGCAATAAAGCTGATCGGGTTCATAATTACTGATAAAGGCCACCGCAAAGGTGCCTTCCAATTGCTTAAGAGTCAGTAACAGGCTGGCTTCGACATTCCCCGTTTTCTTATAGGCGTTTTCCAATAAGTGAGGAATAACTTCGGTATCGGTTTCCGACAGGAACCGGTGCCCTTCCTTTTGGAGACGGTTTTTCAGCTCCAGATGATTGGAGATAATGCCATTGTGAATGACGGCGAAATTATTATCGCAGGATAAAAAAGGATGAGTGTTGTTGCGGGTGACCTGTCCGTGTGTGGCCCAGCGGGTATGAGCGATGCCCAAATGAGAGGAATGCCTCAGAATGTTTTCTTTCTGATAAACATCGCCCACGCCTCCCACATTTTTTTTGACGACGATGCTCTTCCCGTTCATCAAAGCCACGCCGCAGGAATCGTAGCCCCGGTATTCCAGATTACGAATGCCGTCGAACAAAACATTCGATATATCTTTCAAGCCGACGGCCCCGGTGATTCCACACATAAAGTTGACTTCCTATTTGTTGGGCACGGAATAATGGGCGGGCAGAACCTTGCCCGGCGGAACAATGGTGCCGGGCTCAATGGAATTTCCCGCGCCGATGACGACATCGTCCCCGATGAACGCACCCAATTTCAGGATGCCCGTGTCTTTGACTTTCTTTTGATGCTTGACCTTGATGGTGCTCCAGTCCAACTGCCGGTTCACGGTCATGGTTCCGGCACCGATGTCCACATTCTCTCCCAGAACACTGTCGCCAATAAATGAGAGACGGCCGATATGGGAGTTTTTCTGCACCACGCAGTTTTTCAGTTCCACCCCGTAACCGACGGAGCAGTTGTCCCCCAGGGCGGTGTAACTGCGGAGCAGGGAATTGTTTCCGATGTAACATCCCTTGCCGATGGAACAGGGTCCCTCCAGCACGGCCCCCGCTTTAATAATTACATCATCCTCAATGTGTACTGTTCCCGATACAGTGACGTTCGCCTCCAGAGTCACCGTTTTGGAAATCTTCGAATGCTCCCAGGAATCCATGATGATTTTATTGGCTCTCAAAATTTCCCAGGGATAGACCACGTCCATCCACTCGTCTTCCCACATGGAAGCCCGCAGGCCCTCGTCCTTGACCAGCGCCTTGATTGCCTTTTCCATGGATCGGCCATTTTTTTCCAGCAATCCAAAAAAACTTTCTGGCAGGATATACACCCCGGACAACACATAATTGCCGAGGTTATCGCCTTTCGGCTTCTCAATGATCTTGGTGATGTTCATGTTGGCGTTCAGAAATACATTGCCGAACATCTCGTTGGAAGGCGGCAGGCAAATGGAAGCCACCGGCCCCTTGAAGGCATGAAACGATTGCTGGGTTTTGGTGAAGATATTCTCCGCGGTCACAATATCCCCGTAAATCAGCAGGAAATATTCCCCCGGTAAAATTTTATCCTTGACCTTCAGCACCGCATCGCCGATGCCGCCAGCCCGCTTCTGTTCCACATACTGAAGGTTCAAGCCGTTATGCACATGCTCGCCGACTTGCTCAATCAATTTTTCCTTCTGATGGCCCACCACCACAAAAATATCATTGATCCCCGCTTTCTGGAGCAGGTCGAGGCTGTGATCGAACAGATATTTTCCGGCCACACTGATCATGGGATTGGGCCGGGTGTCGGTAAAAGGTCTAAGGTTGTCACCTTTACCAGCGGCGAGGATTACAGCTTTCATGGTTTAACTTTCGAATGCGGGTGATTAGGGGAATCGATGGTGCCGGTCTGTTCAGGCTTGGACAATCCGTTCGGCTTTTTTTAAATCTTCGGAAGAATTAATTCCGAAAATTTCATCCGCGTTCCGGGTCGAATGACACGCCACAACATGCCCACTCTGGGAGAGAATTCCAACCGTATCGGTCAGATAATACTCCCCCTGCGCGTTGCAGGAGCCAACTGATGCTAAAGTCTTGAAAAGAATGTCCTTATCAAAACAATAAACGCCAGAGTTGTATTCGTCAATAGTTTTTTCCTGTTCGCTGGCATCCCGAACCTCCACGATGCGTAAAACAGCCCCTTCCGGACTGCGGACCACGCGGCCAAAATCCTTCTTTTCCTTGGTTTTAAGGCTCAACAGGGTGCATCCGGCACCGTTTTCGTGATGCTTGTGAAGCAGGGTCTGGAGAGTTGAGGATTGGATCAACGGCATGTCCCCGCACAAGATCAGAACATCCCCCTCGAAGTCCTTCAAAGCGGCCTGAGCTTGCAGAACCGCATGTCCGGTCCCCAGCTGTT
>QIDN01000303.1 GCA_003229345.1 Nitrospirota bacterium
CCCAGCATGAATGCGCTGGTGCTGAGTCCCATCTGCCCATTTACGCTGACCAACCGGCCCATTGTGATTCCCAACCAGTCCACCCTGCAGGTGCAACTCGCCACTGATACGGAAGAGGAAGTGCAGGTGACTTTGGATGGACAAACCGGGTATCATATGTCCCGCGATGACGTGCTGGAGGTCAAACAGGGGCCGACGCCGGTCAGCCTGATCCAGACCAAAGGCAAAAACTATTACCAGATACTCCGCCGGAAACTGCACTGGGGCCGACCGGCGGATGACCCCAAATCGGATTCATGAACGGGATGGCGGTCCTCATCGCCCCACCCTTCCTTCCCAATTTTCTATGACAACGAACCAAACTATTGTGGCGTGCGGACAAACTGCAGACATCGGAACCACGGTAGTACTGTGGGACCAGGCCAAAGGCTACATCTGTCCCCACCCAAGAGGGCGGCGCCACTGTTCGCAACACGATCCGCAACTGAATGGCGCGCCCACACGCGAAGATTCCAAATACCGAATCAAGAACCCGGTCACGGCCTACGAAGAACTCAAACAATCCGTTCACCAGTTCGTTCTGCATTACGATGTCTGTTACAGCTCCTATCACTGTCACCAAATTTTGAAGGACAGTACCTTCAAGGGAAGTCATTTTTATCTGGATCTCGACGGCACGATTTATCAAACCTGTGACCTGTACTGGAAAACCAATACCGCCCCGGCGGACGACCGTCAGGGCAACGAACGTGCCGTGCACGTCGAAATCGCCAACCTCTCCTGGCAGGCGCGAGCCGAAGAATCAGACCTGTACCGTGCCCCGAAAGACCTCTACCGCAAAGTGAACGGACGCTGGCGGTTCGACCTGCCAGAAAAGTACCAGAAGAAGTTGCGGACGCCGGACTTCAAAGCCTTCGCCTCACGTGCCTACGGCGAACGTGGTTACTTCAGCCGGCAAATCAACGGGCACATGGTGCGCATGTGGGATTTTACCGAGGAGCAATATCAAGCCCTCATCCGGTTATGCCTCGGGATCAACCAACTACTACCAAAAATATCCCTCAAGGTGCCCTTTGGTAAAGAAAAGCAGCGCACGCCTCTCGGCAAAATCAAAAATTTTTCCACATTCAGGGGAATCCTCGGGCATGCCCACGTCCAGGGCGGTACCGGCGATGGCATCAAAAAAAAGTACGATCCCGGTTCGGCGTTCAACTGGAGCCGTTTGCGCAGGGAGTTCGCGCGGAAATCCTGATTATCCCATTTCCAAAGAGTGTAGTTGCCCCATTCATGGGGCGCCAGCGTGACGCTGGACCCAGTTTAGCCTGGACGGAATGGCAGGTTGCAATGTTATCTTCGCAAACCAATGCTTTTAAAATTACCTGCGAAGGTACTCCGCCGATAAACGGAGCAACTACAAAAAATGAGGAAAGGTGTTGACCCGATCACCGTTTTGACGGTAGTTTGGAACCACACTCAAATCGAAATAGGAATCTTGCAATGAAGACTGGAATTTTTAGAGACGAGCTCCCGGGCGAGCGCAAAAGCATTATCAACCTGTTGATGACCGGATATCTGGTGGTTATTTCCATTCTCGGATACATGGCATTTTACCTGTCCATTCAAATGGGACAGATCGACCGGGTCATCCATCAAATGCAACCGGCCTCTATGACAGTAGACGAAATCAATGTAATCAAAGAACGATTGTCCATGACCACCAACCGGCTGAGCAATGAAGCCAAGTGGATTGCGATTCTGGGAGGTCTGTTTGCCGTTATCGGAGGGATTTATACTTATAATCTGGTCATCCGCCCCTTGCGGAAACTGGTGACTTACGCGGAAACCGGCGAAGGCGAGCTACCGGAAATTAAAGTCAACAACGAGATCAAACAATTGATGACCGCCATCACCGGCCACGCAAACCCGCCGCCGGATAATCAAAGCGCTGGCAACTCCTGAAAACCCCGTTCAAGAACGGATTAAAATCCGTTGAAGTCGCGGGTCATGCCTTCCAGTTTTCCCATCACGGTGAACAGCTCGGAATCGGGAATGCCGATGTCCTCCAGCAGGCGGACAAAATAATAATAATTCATCCCCTTTTTTAGTTTGCCTAAAGCGCGGTGGACGGAGGGTGTGTCGTGGCTGAGGGATATCATTTCCCGGCACAAACTTCCGGGACTGACATTCGCGATGCGCGATTGCGCCAATCGGGCGACACCGTGCAGAGACCCTTTGACGTGGCGGCGCTGGCGGTAGTCTTCCAATTCCTGATTCAGATAGCGGACGCATCGGTCGCGCAGGATCAGTGACTTCTGCCAGGGTGTGGCCTGTTCCCAATGCACGCGCAGAAGAGCCGGGTTCTGTTTCCGGCGGTATTGCGCCAACTCCTGCTGCTGCTGATCGTATTTCTTTTTCTGCGCCTTTTTAATTTGTTTCCGGGCTTCCGCTTTTTGACGCAACATGCTTTGCCGAAATTCTTTGCTCGTTGCCCACTGCTGTTTCCAGCGCCGGTACTGCTCTCGGTACAACTCGGCGAGGCTGATTTCCTTCAACTCAACGTACTGATTCCAGGCACGGATCCAATGCAGGTGCGACGCTTCATCAACCATCTGCTTGTAACGGTAAGAGTCTTTTTCCTGCAATTTCAGCAAGACCGGCTGTTGCCATTGGTAAATCCCAAAACCGGCCACGGCCACGACTAAAAGAACGGCCAACGCCAGCGGCACCACCTTTCCGAGTCTCTGTAATAAAATGAGCCAGCGTTCCATAATCCTTATGGGCTCCCTGATTTCTGATTGAAGTTGCATCCAGTGTACCATTGCCACACTCAAAATCCATGCGTGGCCGGGTATCGGTTCCCTACTTCTTGTCGGATGATTATGTGGAAAAGTTGACTGGGGGAATAGAACAGGCTGGGGACTTAATGCTTAAAGTGGCGGATGCCGGTGAACACCATGGCAATTTTGTGCTCGTCCGCCGCCTGAATGACTTCTTCGTAGCGGATGGAACCGCCGGGTTGGATGATGGCGCGGATGCCGCACTCGGCAGCGGCGTCGATGGAATCGCGAAACGGAAAAAACGCATCGGAGGCCATCACGCATCCCTTCACTTCCTTGTTGGCTTTCTCAATGGCGAGCCGCGCCGAATCGACCCGGCTCATCTGCCCGGCGCCGATGCCCACTGTCTCTGTACCGCGCGCATACACGATGGCATTGGACTTGACGTGTTTGGCCACCTTCCAGGCAAATTTGAGTTCTGCCAGCGTCGCATCATCTACCTGAACTTTGCTGACGATTTTCAATTTATCCTGATCAAGGGTCAATTCATCGGCATCCTGTAATAGAAGACCACCACCGATGCGTTTGATATCCATCCGGCTCCGCTCCGTCTTATTGTCAATGACGGGCATCTGCATGACGCGCACGTTCTTCTTTTTGGCGAACAATTCCAGCGCGGCCTTCTCATAGCCGGGGGCGATAATCACCTCGACAAAATTCTTCACGATTTCTTCAGCAGTGGTCAGGATGACCGTCTGGTTAAATCCCAACACACCGCCGAACGCCGAAACGGGATCGGTCTCCCGCGCCTGGATGAATACGGCTGTTTGGTCTTTGCCGCTGGCGGTGCCGCAGGGATTGGTGTGTTTGATGATGACTGCGGTGGATTCTTCAAATTCGAGCGCGCACTCCCACGCCGCATTCATGTCGATGTAATTATTGAAAGAGAGTTCTTTGCCCTGCAACTGTTCGGCCTGCACGGCATCTGTTTTCAGTGGCTGCGCTTCTTTGTATAGGGCTGCCGCCTGGTGCGGGTTCTCCCCATAACGCAAATCCTGCACCTTGTGCAACCGCGTTTGATAACTGGGCGGGAATTTTGAAGCCTCCCCGATCTGGCCGGACAGGTATCCGGCAATCATCGAATCGTAGCGGGCGGTCATGGCGAACGCATCGCGGCTGAGACGCTGGCGGGTTTTAAGAGTCACCGCCCCGTCGTGGGCATCCATTTCCGTGAGGACCAATTCATAGTCCACCGGATTCACCACAATGGCGACGTCGTTGTAATTTTTGGAAGCCGATCGCACCATGGCCGGTCCGCCAATGTCAATATTTTCGATGGCATCTTCCAGGGTACATCCTTCTTTGGCGATGGTGGCCTCGAAGGGATACAGATTGATCACCACCATGTCGATGGGTTGGATCGCGTGTTGCTTCATGGCATCCATGTGGGCCGGCAGGTCGCGCCGCCCGAGAATGCCACCGTGCACTTTGGGATGGAGAGTTTTGATGCGCCCGTCCATCATTTCGGGAAATCCGGTATAGTCGGAGATGAGCGTTACCGGCACGCCGTTTTTTTTCATCAGCTCCGCCGTACCACCTGTGGACAGAATCTCCACGCCTCGCTGATGGAGCTGTTTGGCGAATTCTGCGATATTGGTTTTGTCGGACACGCTGACGAGTGCCCGTTTGATTGGACTCATGGAATGATCTTAGATCCGATAGTCTTTCTTTTTGGGTGGGGTTTTGCTGATCAGAAAACTCGGAGTAATCAGTTGAATCAATCGCAACATCCAGACGGGAAAAGACCCATAGCTTTCCATAATACCGGGTTCTCCGCCCTCAGCCTCCGGGGTCTTGTTGGGAACTTTTCTGGTTTCAGGGCTCTCAGCCATGCTTACCTCATACCGATTAAATTGCTTAAAAAGATATCGCGTTTGGGCGGAGTGAGACTATATCACCCTTTTGAAATGATATGAAAATAAAATTTCCCGGCACACCGGGAATCAAATCAGCAGCTCACCGGAACTCCGAAAACCCCTTCTATTTCAAAAGTAACCCCCGGGTAAACTGCCACTCGATTTTCTGGGAAGGGTCCAGCCGACCGAACTGGGTTTGAAGAGTGTGAACGCAGGTCTGCAGCAAGTGATCGAGCCGCTCTTTGTCCTCGGGGGTCCAGGCGAGGGACGTTTCAAGCAGGCGTTCCCGGAATGCCTGCAAAATATCGTCATTGACGACTTTCGACTCGTCCTGGTAAATCCCTACGTGAAAAATCGCCTGCAAAAACGAACGGGCTCCCTCAGGCAACAGGGGCTGGCATTCAATCTCCTTAAACAGAGTGAACCGCGCCAATGCGGTGAGCGTCAGCGCTACGATATCCAAGTCCTCCTTGCTGGCCGGGGAGCGGGCCTCTGCCAGGAATTGTTGGATCTTTTCCAACGATAAATCCAGGCTTTGCCGGGCGAGCCGGACATAGAACCGGGCCAGGATCAAAAAGTTTTCGAGGACTTGGATGTCGTGCAAAGACTCCAGGTTTCTCCATTGAATGTTGGTTTCGGCTTCCTCCGTCTCTTCTGTCATCATAACCCCGATTTTTGGAAACCGTGTCATGGAACCCGCCAGATGATCCATATAGCCCGGTGACAGCAAATATTCCAACAGAAGGCCGTTTTCCTTGATCAGCTTTTCACCTTCCCACTTGAGACGCATGATTCCCGCATAACCCACCTGAAACAGCGACTGCATCCAAGTCTGACTCAACAGCAACTCCCCTTTTGCGATATCGCCGCCGGCACCCAGTTCCAGCCCGATATTGATATAGCCCAGCACCTTGCGCATGGTCTCGTGGTGGGAATCTACGTTGCCGAATTCCTGCTGGTCGGCCACCATCACCTTGTTGGCGAGATACATCAACTCCCCGCAGATGGCGTTCACCCGTTCATGAGTCTTCATCATGGCCAGACACTGCCCGAAAAAAGTAGAGGAGTCCGTATCTGTCAGAGGATGAACCGGAGCTACCGCATAAGGCGCATCCGGGTCGACAAATACCTCATGCGAAGGCGCTTCGAGCTTCAGGGAATCCACATCCAGCAAGCTGTACACCTCAATCGCTTCATCATAAGAAAGGATCCCTTTTTCCTCAACGCGGGAATGCCACCAGCGATAGGCAGTTTCTATTGTAGGTGTGACGGGATACCAGATCACCGCTTCCATCAGCGCATAAAATACTTTCTGATCCTCGATATAAAGCAGCTTGAACAGGTTTTTCAATAGAGGGGCGGCATCTGCCACTTTAAGAAAAATGTCCAACACCCCATCAAGGGTGAAATGCTCCAAACCCTCAACACCTTCATACTGGTCGGTCATTTCATCCTGCTTGAAGACCTTGATAAGGGATTGCAGAACCATCACCTTTTGGTCGAAGTCCTCCGTCAAAAACCAGTGAAGCAGTTGCTGGTCATTGGCTTTCTCCACCCACAGCAACCAATCCATGGCTTTTTGCGGCAGAAACTTGTCGCCCCGCCACCATTCCATATCAAACAGATACTGCAACTGTTTTTCAGAAATAATCGCCAGCACCGGAAGAGCGTCCTCCTCGCCCACTTCCTTAACCATAAAGTAGATGTCTTCTTCGGGAAGCAGACGCGCCACCGGCACCGCCTGGTTGGACAATATCAACAAATCCATCTGATCTTTTCCCCGTAGCGATTGAACGCACCGCACCTGCTCCGGTATCGGCATCCGGGACAGCACTTCCTCGACCTTTTCAGGGTTGGATTTGATCCACTCCAGCGGAAACGGAAACTTTTCCAAAGGCGAATTAATATCTTTTTTTCTGGTCATCCTGATCCTGTCTCATCCCTATGGGGCAATAAAATCGGGGTAAAAATAGAAAGTCACTTCTTTTTAGGTGCTATAAAAAACCCCCCTATAACGTAATACTTTGTTTTTTAGGCATTTACCCCATTCGACTTATATTTTGATTTGAGTATACTTTAAAATACTATAGTATTTGAGGTAAATATTCCCCAACCCAAACGACTAATAAATACCAATATTGTTATTAATAAAATAATGATTAAGACCAAACTCCAAAGCAAAAATAAGGGCGAACTCCTTGAAGAAATTGAAGCTCTCCGCCGTGAACTTTCCCAGTGGAAATTGGAAGCGGTGGACTGGAAGCTGAAAGAAGAGGAATTATGCCAGAAAAAAGCCGCCCTCCAAAATATATTAGAGAGTCCTTCCGCTGTTTCCATCCTGGGAACAGATTTTGAGGGCAACATTATTTTCTGGAATAAGGGCGCCGAAAATATGCTGGGCTATAGCGCCAAAGAAATGGTCGGTAAGGAAAAGATATTCAAGCTTTATCCCGAGGGCGGAGACAGCCGGAAAATCATCCAGGAAGTCCACCAACACATTCTCAAGGAACAAAAGGGAATGACCTGCGAGGTGGAAGAACGCACCAAGGATGGGCAGAAACTTTTGGTCCGGTTGACTTTGTCTCCCCGGTTTGATGAAGCAGGAAAAGTGATCGGGATTTTAGGCGTCGGCGAAAACATTACTGAACGCAAGAAAGCTGAGGAAGCTTTGGCCGAGCGGATGTTTCTGGGAGAATTCGGTGCCGAAATAGGTGCGGCGCTGGCCGGAAGCACCTCTTTACATGAGGTTTTGGATCAATGCGCGGAAGCCTTTAAAAATTTTTTCGATGCCGCGCTGGCCCGGATCTGGATTTTCTATCCCCATGATGAAATGCTGGAAGTTCACGCTTGCGCCGGCAGTAAGGATTTGACGAACCTCCCGGTAGATCCTGTTTCCCTGGGAGAAGGCGTGATAGGAAAGCTCGCGCAAAAACGAAAAGCCTATACCACTCACATCCCCTGCGAAGACCCTGCGTTAGCCGATAAAAAACAGTGGATGCAAAAGGCTGGTGTGTGTTCCTATTACGCTCACCCATTGATAATCAACAATCAGCTGTTAGGG